>JAJZFK010000189.1:8420-11806 GCA_021805405.1 bacterium | reverse complement strand
CACAAGGTCTGCAGCGTGAATGTAAACGCGAACAGAATTAACAAAACTTGCATGAGGCACGCCGCTTAGTCCGGCTACGTAGTATCCTACCAGTACACCAACAATATCACCAAAAACTACCAGGACGGGCAGCATGATGACAGTCGCCGCCAGGCGTGGTGCCACCAGATAACGCACAGGGGATATAGCCATTGCGCGCAGTGCATCTACCTGCTCGGTTACCACCATGGTACCTACTTCAGCGGCAATAGCCGAGCCAACGCGCGCGGCGAATGCAACGCCCCCAAGCACCGGTCCTAGTTCGTTGAGAAACGCGTAGGTCACACCCGATCCCACAAATCCGCTATAACCTACAAGGTTCGAAATATTTGAGATATAGAATGCGAATACAGCACCGGTAGCGATACAGATTAAAAGCACAATCCCCAAGGAGTCAACGCCTAACTGAGACATCTGTGCGATTATATCTGAAAACTTTACCTTATGCCTAACCATTGCAGTAAATGATTGGCCCACCAATAAGCCGCACTCACCAACGAAAACAAAAACTGGCGTAACAATTCTGCGTATAGTTAGCCCGCTCCTGCCTGCAGCCTGGCCCTCATCAGGAAAGTTGGGTGAAGTACTCGCGATCGTATTTGCCATACTGTAAATTATACCCGCTTGCGGAAATTACACTGGCACTAAACCAGGCTCCTCGAGAGCACTTGGCGCGACCGAAAAAACGTACAAAAGGGTACCAACCCGGGAAATACCCATTTACTAAATTGCAGTCAGCTGCGGAACATTTAAGTATCGAACACACATGGTAATTGCCCGGTATGTTAATGCGCAGCTTACCGGGCAAACAGGATTTAGACAAAGGGGATGTACAGCGTTGTCAACCAGGTGCGGCAACGGCAACTTTGTCCAGCGCGGGTACCGCCGCCAGTAGCTCAACGGGCTTTGCTAGAAGGTAAGGCTGTGCCAGGTCTGAAATCTCCTGCGCGCCCAGTTCGCCAATTAAATCGTCGAAAAGCTCTTGTGCTGCCTGTTTGTGTCGGGATGTTTCGCTACCAAGCACCGTACAAGCGGTACTCGCCAATAGGGCTGCTCCCCTGCGCCTACCGACGGCAGATAGCCGGGTGCCAGCCGATACCAGCACATGTGCTACCTGTGATGGCCCGCTCATGCCTCTTGCTTCTAACACTTCGAGCAAGCTCACCAGAATGTTCAAACCGGCGTCGAGCTTACCGTCTGCAATAGCACTGGAGCCGCGTAGAACCTCACAGTTCATGAGAATCCAGCAGTCATCCAGATCCATCGAAATCTGCAGGGCATCTGCCAGGAACTCGTCGGATTGCTCGCGCATGCCTGCATCGTAGTACGCCGAGGCCAGGTAGCTGGATGCCATACCTATTTCATGCCGGGCACCTAGTTCCAGAAAGAGCTCAAGACTCTCCAGTAGATGGGGTATCGCAGACTGATAATCCTTGGTTGACCGCAACGTCTCACCCAGGTTCATGAGCGCGTCGGCACATCCTCGCGCGTTACCCTGTTTTCGATGAAGGCCAACCGCCTGTTCAAAGTAATCCGCTGCATCCCGGAAATTCGCTTGCTCGGCGAAAAGCACTCCAAGGTTACAGAGAGCTGAAGCCTGATACCGCATATTACCCGTGCTTCGCGAATTTTCAAGCGCAGTCCGGTAATTGGTGGCGGCACCGGCGTAATCACCCTCTGCCCACGCGATATTGCCTAGATTGAGCGTAAGTGCGGTAACGGACTCCTTGTTATCATCTGCCTTGCTTAGCTCATACGCCTCCTGATAGAGTGCACGCGCAACATAAATGTCGGACCCTAACCAGGCAATTCGTCCTCGCTGCAAAAGCATCTGTGCGAGAGATGCACTGTCGTTTATATTGCGGGATGACTGTTCCGCGCACCTAAACCGCTGATCCGCCTCCGAGTAAAAGCCAGATGCAATAAGGTAGCGAGCAAGCGCACCGCCGTAGTCCGCAACTTCACGATCCATTCCCTGCGTCACCACAAAATCCATGCCGGCGCGCAAATTGCTTAACTCAACACTAAAGTTTCGTGATGATTCCTGCTGACTGATCCCAAACCGCTCTGTTGCCTGGTTGTACTCCTTTGCCCGCTGCAAATAGTTTAAGGCATGTCGCTTCAAACATTCGTCGGCATCAACCTGTTTGCCAAGGTGTTCACCGGCATATTGGCGCACGCTTTCAAGTAGCCGATAACGTCCATCGGTAGATTTATCACCAAAAATTACAAGGCTCTTATCTACCAGGGATGTAAGCAGGTCGACAATCTCCCAGTCTTCCAGTGGGTCGTAGGCACACACCTGCTCGCAGTCCTCTAGGCGCCATCCGCCTACAAATACAGAAAGCCGCGCAAGCAAAATGCGCTCCTGATCGTTAAGGAGGTTGAAACTCCAGTCCATCATTGCCTTTAGTGTCTGTCGGCGGGGTAGCGCTGTTCGGCTACCACCAGTTAGAAGGCGAAACCGATCGGTAATACGCTCCGCAAGTTGTTGTACTGGCATGGCCCGCACCCTTGCCGCCGCGAGCTCCAGGGCAAATGGAATTCCATCCAGCATGCGAACCAGGTGCCCTACAGATTTTGCGTTATCTTTAGTGAGCTCAAAATCGCTAAGAACGGCACGAACCCGCTCAACAAAGAGCTGAACGCTGGCGTACTGCTGCATGCCAGAAACCGACAACGCCTCGTGTTCATCGGGAACGCCAAGAGATGGTACTCTAAAAAGGCTCTCACCGGGAATACCAAGTACCTCGCGGCTACTGGCAAGGATTTTAATGTGAGGACAACCACGAATGAGGCCTTCGGCGGTTTTCGCACACTCAGACAGAAGATGTTCGCAGTTATCGAGGATGAGCAGCAGCATTTTGGATTTTAGTGACGTTAACAGTGTCTGCATGATGGGTCGCTGTGGTTCCTCGCGCACCCCCACTGCATCTGCAATACTGTGCGTCACCTGTTCACTGTCTGTAGCTGCAGAAAGGTCTACAAACCAGACGCCATCTTTAAAGTTATCAATGGCGTCTGCGGCTACGTGCATCGCCAGACGCGTCTTACCTACGCCACCAGAACCCACCACAGTAACAAGCCGGTTATCGACGAGCATTTGGGATAGGCGGGCAATCTCAAGGTCCCGGCCAACAAACGAAGTAATCTGCTCTGGCAGGTTAGAGAGGGCAACATCCAGTGAATTAAGGCGGGGGAATTCGTTTTGCAAACCCGGTAGACGTAACTGCCAAACCTGCTCCGGGTGCTGCAGATCCTTCAGCCTGTGGTTACCAAGATCCGTGAGCTCCCAATCTGGCGCAGGCAGGCTAGACATCAGAAGACGAGCTGCATCCGATATAATA
>JAJZFK010000189.1:0-8410 GCA_021805405.1 bacterium | reverse complement strand
TAATAACCTGACCGCCATGGGCAATAGACCGTAGCCGAGCACAACGATTAACAACCTGTCCGTAAAAATCGTTATCCCGCGCCTCAGCATCACCCGCATGGATGGCCATGCGAGACTTTATAACAACTGGCTGCGGCCATGTTTCAGCGGCAAACGCGTGCTGCAATCTGCCGGCAGCCAGCACTGCATCAACCGGTGCCGAAAACACTACAAACAGGCTATCGCCTTCTCCACGGCTCTTTACCAGGCGGCCATTGCACTGCTCAATAACCTCCTGGGCAACCGCATCATGTCTTGCAAGCGCCGCCTGCATCGCATCGGGATGCTCTTCCCACAGCCTGGTACTACCTTCCACGTCGGTCATCAAGAAAGTGACAGTCCTGTTGCCTGGTTGAGCGTTGGTTGATATTACATTACCATCGTCGCGCATGACAAAAACTACTCCCTTTAACAGATGAACGCTCAGGAACCGAACTCGCAAACGAGTTCAGCTCCTGAGTTTACGTGATTAAGCCTAAGTTGCAGGTTAAACTAACGAGAAAGCTTCTGTTCTTCTGCAACAAATGTACGATCTATCTGGTCGATCAGTCGGTCTGCACTTTCAGCATTCAATCTGCCATTCTGAATCATATCAAGAACACGCCGACGTGCAGCCCTTCGGTTGGATTCTAAAGTATCAGCCGCAGACGCAACCTGTGCATGCGCGTTTCCACCAGAAACCCTGCCTTTCACAGCAGCCCTAATCTCGTCAGCCTTGTTAGCTGCCATAACCTTAAGTCCCTGCCATGTCTCCTGAGAAGCAGTTCTGGCAGATTCTTTCATATAGACGCCAACAAGCTTCATTACCGCAGGTGCCAGACTGGCAGGAACCTCCATGGCGTAGTGCGAGCCATCGGGCCGAACAATATCAACTGTTTGCGATGTCTTACGCTCGGGTTCCTGCTTTGCAGGTGCGGCCGTGTGTGCCCCCATGGGTGAAGCAGCACCTTTGGGTTTGACACCACTATCCGATATCGCACTCAGCAGGCGAGTTGCTTCGTCGGCTCGTATAGAGCCATCAGCAACCATCTGCAGAATTGTTTGCTGCTCGGTCTCTGCGCTCATAGAAGGGTCTCCGCCGCGCATTTAGTGATACTTACGTCGCCGCTTATCGTTTGAATGTTCAACGTGCCGGTTCCATTGCCCAGTTGGCCAGACCACAACGTATCGCTTGATGTTACATCCGTAGCATCGTGTTCGCACTTAAGGTCACCTTGTGATGTTGAGAGGGCCGCTCGCACACTACTTCCGGCTGGCATCGCCAACTTAACGTCACCGCTAACCGTTGAAACATGCACAGCGCCGCTAAATTCCTGCCGGATACCAAGATCGATATCACCGCTTACGGATTGCGCTCTCACGCTGTTGGAACTTAAAAGCGAGCCACACAGATCTCCCGAAACAGCCTTAAGCGACAGCGCGCCGTTTGCCCGTGTTATGTTTGCGTCGCCGCTAATCGATTCGCAAAGGATCTCTACCGGTGCTGCCAGCCCGACATCGTGTACGGAAACATCACCAGAAACAGACTTCGCCTCCAGCCGTCCGTTCTCTACTCCTACAACATTGATGTCCCCACTTGCAGAATGAGCGACCAGACCTTTCTTAAGGCTTGCTGTAGTAATGTTACCACTTGTAGTTACGAGGTTAGCCTCACCAGATATTTCCTTTACGTCAACAGATCCTGAAGCAGTTTCGCAGCGGCAATCGCCGTCAATTCTAGCGACCGTAATATCACCAGAGGCACTATGCACTTCAACAGCGGCCGTTATTCCAGAAACCGCAACAGTTCCAAACCTGGTACGAACATGCACCGAACGGAGGTTACGTGGTACCCGCAACTCCATATCTACCGTGCCTTCTTTAAAGCTGTCTGGTGCGGAAGCTTTGATGTCGAGGCGAACATCGGTACCATGGATAGTTACTTCCATTTGAGAAGCTGCTGTCACAGCGTCCTCCTGCTTTGCAGCCCAGCCGCATTTACGGACTATTACGCACGCCGAACCTGCATCCGCAGGGGTAATAAGAACGTTTCCTAGCGGATTCTCGATGGAGATCTCGGCACCCTCCTCCAGATGAAATTCGTGCTCGTGAGACTCCTCATGTTCTGGAAGGTGACCAGCATTGCTAGGGCGAACCTCGCCCCAGTCTGCCCACGTTTTAATTCGCGAGGAAAATGTAGAGGACCACTGAGCTCCGGCTTTGCTGGCAGATTTAAACTGCTCCTGCAACCGCTGAACAATCTTTTCTGGCTGAAGCCGCGCTACCGACCGTGAAATAGAGTCACCGAGGTTGTCCAGGTCTATCTTGAAATCTGTCTTCTTTTTAGATTCTGCCTTTGGTGCGGGTGCAACCTCAGGCTCTGCGGCAGCGGCTCCACGCATCGAAGCGATAAGCATCTCCGCTTCCTGGGCACTAATTTTGCCCTCTTGTAGCATCTGCAGCACCTTCATTACATTGTCATCCATCGACAGCTCCTTCCGGCCAAATTTGTGCCGGTTACTCCTAAGTCACAAAAGATTGCGCAACTCCTCGGCAGCCTGTTCTGCATTAATTTCGCCACTAGATAACCGGTTGAGCACCGACCGCCGCACTTCCGCAGGATCTACGGCTACAGCAACAGCAGGTTGTTGAACGATAGTAGAATCATGCGCTGCACCGGGACTAGCTGGAGTTACGACCTCAAGGTTAAGTGCTGCAATGGCAGCGACGAGCCTATTGCGTACGGTAGGGTAAGAAATACCAAGTTCCTCGCCAACGCGGCTAAGGTTTCCCTCACATCGCAAAAAGGTCTCAACAAACGATAGGTGCTCCGGTACCATAGCGCAAAACCGGCATGTATCAAATTGCGCTGCTACTTGGGCCTGGCAGCTTTTACACTGCACTGCTATCGGCTGCATCTCTCCGCTGCACACAGGGCATTGCGTGAGTAGCCTGCTCATAACGGTATCTCTCCTGGTTATCTGTTACACTGCAATTATACATTACTTTACGTTAGACGGTCAGGTTTCATCAATATTTCTTAGTTCCTCTTTAATATTATCAAGGAAAAGACAGAGAATGCGCAGAGATTGTTGTTCCACCTCCGCTCACTCGTGTTACGGGGCTTTGGGAATGCACCGCAGCCGATGTAAATGCCGCTGTAATTAGCTGAGATTTCGCAGCCGCAGCGTGACCGGACGTTGGCGATTTTAGCGCGGCGGCATGCGGGGCTGCCGGGGTAGTGCTTGCCACTGTAAGGGTCTTTAAAAGGCGGGCAGCCTCTTTGGAATCTGCGTTGTAAAAGAGCGCGACGCGTACGGCGGACAGTGCCTCCTGCTGCTGCCCCGCACTCGCATTAACGGTGGCAAGGTGCAGGTAGATCTCAGCCTTTTCATCCGCTTGTGAGCTCTTCGGTAAATCTGCTGCTGCCTGATTTAGCGCTGCCAGTGACTGCGCAAGGCTGCTAGCTGAACCAATCTTGGAGCCATAAAGGCTCAGCCGGTACAGACCCCAGCCATAACTATCCTCACAAGCGGCCACGGTGCTACGACCGGTCATGGGTGACGCACTGCATTTGGCAAGTGCCTCTTCAATGTACTGCATGCCATGTGATATCACAGCGGGATCTGTGGAAAGCGACACATTGACATACCCAAGTGTGTTAAGCACATCGGGATCCGTGGGATCTAGCACATACGCCTGCTGTGCGGCGGCTAATGCTGGTCGCGACATGAGGCTTCCCTGCATAAAGCAGGCGTTGCTAAGCGCTGTATACAGTAGCGCGCGCTCGTGTGCCGTTGTGTCGTTGCACTGCCGCAGACCCTGCTGAGCATAGCTCATCGCTGTCTGCCACCTTCGAAAACTCATACATATCCCCACGACGCTCTCGAAGGCATCTGGGTCTGTGCTGTTCTGGTCCAGGTATTTATCCAGTTCGGCCTGTGCGCCCTCAGGATCATTGTGCACAAAATCTGCCTGTGCGGTTTTAAGCTGTGCAGGCATGCTGTTCACACCGGAGCGGAACCAGATAAACACTAGCCATGCGAGCATACCGAGCGTGGTTACCCGCAGGAAAAACATTAGCAGTCGCCAACCGGTGACTCCGAAATTTTGTTTCATCAATCGACTCATTTCAACGAATTCGGCTCTGCAAACAGCATAAGGAACATGATACCGTTTAACGTCATGTGCATAATAATGCCCTGCCAAACGCTACCAGTATTCCGACGGACAATGCCAAGTACCAGGCCGAGTAGAAGGATTGGTACAAACCTGATTGGGCCGCCGTGTGCGGCAGCAAACACAAGTGAACTAACGGCTATAGCCCAAACGGTGCCAGCGTAACGTTGGGCAAAGCGATAAATAAAACCTCGAAACAGCACTTCCTCTGCAATAGGAGCCAGGAATGTTCCCACGATTACAATACTCCAGAATTCTACTGGAGAATGAAGCCGACTTAAAACCTTTGCAACATCGGTACGTTGGTCCAATGACATCAACCTGCCAAGCAGCTTCTGTGCATGAAACTCGCGGGCTAACACAACGTAGAATTTGATATTCAACGTTCCCACAACCACTGCGAACAGCCATAAAAGCCATCCCGATGCAAGTCCCTTCTGCAACACGTTAGACGCAGGTCTACCGAGGCCAGCAGTTTCAGGCGATTCGCGCATGGCACGCAACAGCCCAAGGGCCAAAGCGGCCATAATAATTTCCTGCAGCAAGAGCATGGCCGGAAGTTTGAAATGGCTTATCATCTGGCTCTCGTTACAGCCCCTCCAGGGCACCGGCGGTCACGCTTGTTCCCTACTTAATACGATGTCCACAAGCAATCAGGGTTCCCACTTCCAAGCGTGGTAGCATCGCCCATAGTTAATTATGAGTATACTTCTTTACGTGTTACGGAATTACAATAGATCAGGAGTGTCATAATGCCTCGAGCAGTAGTTACAGGTGGAGCGGGTTTCCTGGGATCACACTTGTGTGACCGTTTGCTGAAGGAAGGTTTTGAAGTGATCGCCCTGGATAATCTTATTACCGGCAGCACAGACAACCTCGCTCATCTACTAGATAACCGGAAGTTCCGTTTTGTATACTACGATGTAACAGATTACCTCTACATTGACGGAGCAGTAGATTTTATTTTTCACCTTGCATCGCCTGCCAGTCCCGTAGATTTCCACACCAGGCCCATTCAAATCATGAAGGTGAACGCATTAGGCACTCACAAAGCGTTAGGGCTTGCTCGTGCGAAGAATGCCACATTCTTCCTTGCATCAACTTCAGAGGTCTACGGTGATCCGCTAATCCATCCTCAAACCGAGGACTACTGGGGCAATGTAAACCCAATCGGTATCCGCGGCGTTTATGACGAGGCGAAACGCTTCGCGGAAGCTATGACGCTTGCATACAAGCGGTCGCATGAAGTGAATGTAAAGATTGTGCGAATATTCAACACCTACGGACCACGAATGAGGCTAGATGATGGACGCGTGGTACCCAACTTCATCGGTCAGGCTCTGCGCGGTGAGCCTATTACCGTTTACGGCGACGGAAGCCAAACACGCTCGTTCTGCTTCTGCA
Organism: bacterium; assembly: GCA_021805405.1. Taxonomy (GTDB): domain Bacteria; phylum Armatimonadota; class Chthonomonadetes; order Chthonomonadales; family Chthonomonadaceae; genus JAJZFK01. Next base: position 2,809 of record JAJZFK010000189.1, on the reverse strand, counting down.
CAGACCTGATTGACGGCTTCTATCGGTTAGTTACCTCTCAGGAAACTGGCCCTATAAACATTGGAAACCCCACCGAGCGAACCATGCTGGAGTTTGCAAAGGAAATAAAGGCGCTAACTAATAGTAGTAGCGAAATAGTATTCGAGCCACTGAAAACTCCTGATGATCCCAAACAGCGCAAACCGGACATTACAAAGGCGAAATCACTTCTGGGCTGGGAACCAAAAATCTCGCTAGAGGACGGCCTGCGTGAAACTATTGCATACTTCTCTGGTCGGCTTACCCGTTAGCAATGGTAAACGCGGTTGAGTTCATAGCCCGCAAGCGCGACAACCAGACACACAGTGCGGAAGAACTTACGGAGTTCATACGCGCCCTTACACGTGGTGATATACCGGACTATCAGACGTCCGCGTGGCTCATGGCAGCGAGGATTAACGGCTTAACGACAGCAGAGACGTATGATCTTACAACCGCAATCCGCGACAGCGGCACTCTTGCATGTGCTGCTCAGCGCGTTCACGGCCGTACTGTTGACAAGCATAGCACGGGTGGTGTAGGCGACAAAACTACCTTGGTGGTAACACCAATGCTCGTCGCATGTGGAGTAAAACTGCTAAAAATGAGCGGTCGGGGTCTTGCCATAACCGGGGGCACCATCGATAAGCTTGAGTCTATCCCAGGTTTTTGCACCACGATGCAGCCAGATGACGCCATTGCTCAGGTCAATCGCATTGGCTCCGCCATCGTCGCTTCCTCGTGGGATCTCGCACCGGCGGACGGAATACTCTACGCTCTTCGCAGCGTTACAGCCACCGTAGATAGCATTCCCCTTATAGCGTCAAGCATCATGAGCAAGAAATTGGCAGCAGGCGCTGCGTCGATCATGCTCGACGTTAAAATAGGAAGCGGCGCGTTCATGGCAAATGTAGAAGCAGGCTTGCAACTAGCCAGACTGATGGTGGAGATTGGCCACAGGGCAAGGGTGTCAACGAGCGCACTCCTCACCAATATGGATCTACCACTTGGTAGAGCGATTGGAAACAGCCTGGAGGTACTTGAAGCAGTTGAACTGCTCGTTGAGCCTGCGGCAGCAGACAACCGGCTCAGGAGCCTCTGTGTTACACTTGCGGCACACACGTTGGTGACGTGCGGTGCGGTGAATAGTGAGAAGGATGCTGCAGATATGGTTGAGCAGCGCCTTGCTGATGGCAGCGCCGCTCGCGCTTTTGAAGAGCTTGTACATGCACAGGGCGGCCCTACCACGCTGCGTGAGGTAGTTGCACGCCTGCCGCGTGCAGAGATGGTAGAACACGTACGAGCAGTTACTGGCGGTCGGGTTTCAAACATCGATGCTGGCAATATAGGCCGACTGTCGGTAGCCATGGGAGCGGGTCGCCTCACCAAACAGTCACCTATAGACTACAGTGCCGGAGTGGTTTTAACCTGTAGCGTAGGCGGCCTCATAAACCCTGGTGACATAGTTGCAGAGCTTCACTACAGTAAAGGTAACGACCAGCAACTTCTGGGCTGGAAGGCGATGCTACTCGCCTCGATTTCCCTTCAGGACGCCAAGCTACCGTGGAAGGAACCGCCGCTTGTGCTGGCAACTGTGTAACTCTTGGCTATTTCTGAAGTTAAAGTAGTTTATTCATGCCTTAGCGCAACAATAGGATCCAGGCGGGACGCGCGTGCGGCAGGTGTTACGCCAAAAACTACGCCCACGGTGCAGCAAACAAGGACAGCAAAAAGCGCGAGTTGTGCCGATAGCAGCGGTACGAGCGGCGAGTACTGTGCAATGAGCGCACACACCCCAGCAGACAGCGTAAGCCCAATGGCAGCACCCGCTAGCGAAAGGATGATTGCCTCGCTCAGGAACTGCAGAAAGATATCGCTTCGGCGTGCACCTACAGTCTTTCTTATGCCAATTTCCCGCGTACGCTCCGTTACCGTAACCAGCATAATATTCATGATGCCAATTCCGGCAACAACGAGAGAGATTGCGGCAATTAGCACAAGAAGCGACTGCACCATATTCACCAGTTTGTCCACCATGGCCAGCGCCTTGTGCTGGGTGATTACCCCAAAGTCGTTGTTTCCGTGGTGCGATTTTAACAGGGTGCTGTTTAATGTTGAGATTAGGCCATCGGCGGGATGCTTGTAGTCGGTCTGCAGAACAATTCGGTTAACCTGGCAGTCCTTTACCACTTTCGTAGCCTCATGATCTGGCAGATAGGCTAGAGTTGTGAGCGGCATCATGCCACCGCTAATACCTCCGTGGCCGTGTGGATTGGCAAGGACTCCTACTACCTTCCACTTAAATCCGGAAATCGTAACAAACTTGCCAACGGCACCCGATTTGCCAAACAGGTCGGCAGCCGGCTGATACCCGAGAATACAGACTTTGCCCTCGTTATCCGAAAAATACCGGCCAGCCGCAAGCGGCGTAGGGTTCATCCGAACTCCAGCCTGGTTCGTAGCTACAACGAATGCTGACGTCTGCTGTTTGGCACTGCGGGCAACCGTACCAGAGATGATGTACACCGGCGACACTCGCGTTACGCCCGGCACGCGGCGCAAAGCGTCAACGTCTGAGGCAGTTAGGGTGGAAACACCGGCCATCGCTGCAAAATTGGGCTGCCCGTTATCGTCGAGCCGACTGGGCACAACCATAACCAGATTAGCCCCAAGCCCATCTACCTGCTCGTTAATCTGCTTCTTCACACCGGTCAATATAGCGATAAGGGTTGTAATTGCCATCACGCCAATGACAATCCCACTTATGGTTAACACCGAACGGATGCCATTC
>JAJZFK010000459.1 GCA_021805405.1 bacterium | reverse complement strand
AGGCGTTCCACTATCCTTTGCACACTTCAAGCTACCGGGCACGCCGGTGGCCCCCTCCGACGTTCTGCAGGCAGACGTTTGGGTACGAACAGCAGGGGTATCTACAGGACTTGGCCCGTACATCGCGCTAGTTCTGCACAACGCGGCTGGCACCCGCACGGCCGTTAGTGGCAGCGTTCTTGCTTTATCAACCGGCGCAAATGGGTGGCAAAAGCTGGAAGTAACTGCGCGCGCGCCTGTTGCCACAACCGAGGCTGATTTTAACCTCCTGATGCAGGCTCATGGCACAGTCTGGTTTCGTGGTGCGGTCCTTAAACGGCTCTACAGGGCAGTGCCTTGGCCAAACCTGGGAAGCTCGCTGCGCACAATAACCGTTTATCCGCACAAAATAATTTCGCGCCATATACTGGGGCCTGGCTTTGTTGTCTATCATCAGACGTTTCACGAGCCGCAACGCGTACTAAACAGGGTCATCTTCCGGCGATGGATGGAGCTTCGTCCCTCGTTTGCCCGCATGGCAATGGCCTATTCGTGGAAACCAGGCGGCGTTGAATTAAACCGTATGGCGCGCTATCTCCAGATGATGAAGGTAACACACACGGTGGTCTACGTCACTACCTGGAACCCGCCAGTCGCGAAGACCCCGCAGGAAGTTACCCGGCTTGCAGCCCATGTGGTAAAACAGCTGCAATATCTGGTTGACGTTAAGAAATGTACCAACATACACTACTACTGCTTTACCAATGAGTTAACCCTGGGCGACTGGGGTTCACTTATGGAGAACCTGCCGCTCTTCGGTACCATTCAACAGGCAGTCTACAATCGCTTACAACGTACGAATCTGCACATAGGGTTACTCTCGACGGATGCATCTCCAATTAGTTACTGGTCGAGTATCAAATGGGCTGCGGCACATATCAACGCTGTCACCGCTATTTACGGCGGTCACAACTATCCCAGCGGTGACTACCTTTCTGATGACCGTTACTACCCGTGGCTGCTCCAGCGATTTCGCCATTATGCGGATATCGCAAAATCGAAGCACAAACAGTTCGTACTGGGCGAATTTGGCAGCCGCGGAGATGGGCGCACCGTAAACGGTGTGCACCTTGATAGCTGCGTCTATTTTGGCACACCGTTAGAACCACTGGTTGGCACTCAACTTGCAGAAATTACCATCGCCGCACTAAATTCCGGTATGTCTGGGATGACATACTGGACGTTCATGGACCTTCCGCAGGGTCCTCAGGACAACTACCAAAACCACTGGGGCCTCACAACGGATGTTAGCCCCTATCTGGTGCGTGCGCCTTACTACGCCTATGGCCTCATGACCCGTTTTCTACACGGACCAGCAGACGTTCTGGTTTGCCACAGCAGCGACCCACGTCTACGAGTTGCAGTACTTCACCGCACGAGCAATAACAGGTACGACTTTGCCATTGTAAATCGCAACAGAATAGCTGTTAAGGTACGACTGGTAGTACCCTCCATTCAAGGCATCTACGCCTTCTATCAGTACAATCCCAAGGCATTGCCCATCACCCAATTCGGCACATTACAGCGTCCGTACCTTAAACTTCAGCCACTGCGAAACACCCTCACATTCGTCATTCCTGCCGGCGGTCTTATAGTTTGTAGCCAGGAGATTGCCTCTAAGCCGCCCTCCCCTGTCTCATCACTTACTGCGACTCCCATACCAGCTGGTGGTTACCTCATCCGGTGGCGTACCTCACAAACTGGCCCGCACTTTGCACGGATATACCGAAGCCTCGATAGGGGTAATAAGGAAGAGATTGCAGAAACAGCAGCAAGTTCGATTCATCTGCTTAATGCATATAAAGGGGAACGCATTGCTGTCACAATTGTAGGCGACAATAGCAGAATATCCCGTTTAAAATCGGTGTTGTGCAAATAAAGGTGCACCGTTGATCGTTTATTTAAGTTAAGAGATAACAAATGGTAAACTATTACGTCCTATTAAACAATACCAAACCTTCGAAGGTTGATAAACGGAATTTATATGAAGCGTTATATTACTGCAATTATAGCAATCGTCATCCTGTGTGGATTGGCGGGCTGGCGGCTCATGAACTATTACGGCAAGGCTGCAGCCCTTCAAAAGATGGCGGAAGCACGTAAAAATGCACCGCTGCTTGTAACGGTTGCCCCTGTAGTAGCACGCGACGTATATCTCACATACACGGGTGTTGCTAGCGTTGAATCTCCGTTTAATGTGAACATCTCCTCGCAAATAGTAGGGCAAATTCAGTACCTTCAAGTGCGGCAGGGAGCACGCGTCACAAAGGGCGAAGTTCTTGTGCGCTTAGACCCCACGCAGATGCAGGCGCAGCTTAACCAGGCACAGGCAAACCTCGCACAGGCGCAGTACCGGCTTTCCCAGGCAGAAATTACAACCAACCCTACCACAGTATCCGTAGCCTCTCAGATAGCGGTACAGCAAGCGGCACTTACCTCTGCGAGAGCCCTGGATAAACAGACGGTGGCAAACTACCAGCAGCAAGTAGAGTCTGCAAGGGCCGCGCTAGCCGACGCAAGAACCAAGATCTCTACTGCTACAGCGGCAATTGGCGCGGCAAACGCGGCAATTAACGCGGCAAAGGCAAACCTGGCGAATAGTACTACTACGCTTAACCGAACAGTCTCTCTATACAAGCAAGGCTTTGTGGCGGCCCAGGACGTTGATAATGCCAAGGCGCAGCAGCAGGTCTCTATAGCTAGCGTCAACACGGCCGAAAGCCAGCTGGCATCAGCTAACGCGCAGATGAGTTCGGCAAAGTCGCAGGTAGATTCTGCGAGTAATGCTCTCACCATAGCAGTGAACAAAGGTCGATCGGACATCGCAGCCAGTAACGCTGCAGTTCAGCAGGCGCAGGCAACCTTGCGTCTGGCACAGGCTAATCGTGCTCAGAACCCTGCCTACCAGGCAAACCTCGCTGCCTTAAAGGCAGCGGTTCAGGCTGCGAGTGCCCAGGTACAGACGGCCAGTGCGCAGCTGGGTTACACAACGCTAACGTCGCCTATCGATGGCTGGGTAACAGCGCGAAATGTAGATCCAGGCACCATGGCAACTGTAGGCCAGACGCTGCTCACCGTACAGCAGCTGAAGTCGCTATACGTCACAGTACCGGTTCCGGAGGAGAACCTCAAAGTTGTATCGCTGGGTCAGCAGGTGAGTGTGGAGCTAGATGCTCTTCCTGGAGAAACATTACACGGAAGAGTCTCACATATCGACCCTGCCGCCGATCCACTCAGCCGCCAGTTCACCGTAAGGATAACCATTGACAACCCTGGTAACCAAATTAAGCCAGGCATGTTTGGTCAGGTTACCTTCAGCAAGCTCCTCAAGGCTGGGGCACTGGAAATCCCGCGCGAAGGGGTAATGAATGAAAAAACAGGCACGTTCGCGGGTGTGGTGGGTAATCACGACGTTTGCGATCTCGCTCCCATCGTTACAGGTTCGCAGGACGGAGCCAACGTCCAGGTCCTAAAGGGTCTTCAACCAGGTCAGATGGTCGTTACGCTTTCGCAACGGCCCGTTACAACGGGCACCAAAGTAAAAATCGGTAAAATTCAGGATAGTTCTGCGGCCGCCAGCGGGCAGTGAGGAAGAGCATTACCCAATGAACATTGCACGACTTTCAGTAAGCCGGCCGGTTGCCGTTACCATGCGCATTGCGTCCCTGGTACTACTGGGCCTCGTCTGCTTTACCAAACTGCCTGTTGACCTTCTGCCCGCCATATCCCTACCTACCGTGGCCGTTATTACTAGCTGGCCAAACGTCGCGCCAGAGCAGATGGAGACGCAGATTACCCGCCCTATCGAGCAGGCTGTTAACTCTGCGCCGGGGCTATACCAGGTAAGCTCCAGCACCACAACCGGTAGTTCAGTGGTGCGCGTACAGTTCAATTGGGGCACCGATATTGGCCAGGCAGCGGTAGACGTTCTGCAGCTCGTAGAACGTGCAAGACAGACCTTTCCTACAGACCCAACCCTTCAAACACCCATTGTATTTAAATACGACCCTTCGCAGCTTCCTATCTTGATTTATGGTGTTACGGGTGGCAAAAATCCGGTGCAGCTACGTACTACACTAGACAACGACGTATCCCCGATTCTTGAGTCTGCCGGTGGTGTCGCTTCTGCCGTAGCAACTGGCGGTGAGCAGCGTGCTGTCGTTGTAGACGTGGATCCCAACAAGATGCGCGCATATAACCTCAGCCTCGCAGCGGTATCCAAGAGGATTGTGGAGGAAAACCTCGACCTTCCAGCGGGTATATCGCGTGAAGGCCTAACAGAATTCACCATTCGTGCCGAGGGCTACCTCACTAACATGAGGCAGATTGGCGAAATGGCAGTGGGTGCTTTTAACGGTAAACTTGTTCTGCTCAACCAGATTGCTACCGTTACAGATAGCCACCAGGAAACACGGCTGTATACTCGCCTAAACGGTCAGCCTGCCGCTGGCATGATCATTGTGAAGCAGAGCGCTGCCAACACCGTGCAGACGGCAGATGCCGTAGCCGCAAAAATCGCTCAGGTAGAACACATCTACCCAAACCTCAAATTTCACCTGGTATACGACCAGTCGCAGTTTATTAAGGACTCGGTCAACGATGTTAAAACCAGCGCCATTGTAGGTGGTTTGCTGGCAGCGTTTATTCTGCTTCTCTTTCTACGCAGCCTGCGTAGTACACTGGTTGTATCAATGTCGATACCTATATCGATTATCTCAACATTTACGCTTTTCTACCTTTACGGCTTCTCGGTAAATACGTTTTCACTAAGTGGTTTATCTCTTGCAACAGGCCTTATCGTCGATGATGCTGTGGTTGTGCTTGAGAACATATTCCGGCATATAGAACGTGATAAAATGGCACCCATGGAAGCCGCGGTAAGTGCAACTACCGAGATAACCTCCGCGGTTCTAGCGTCCACGTTCACCGTCATGATCGTGTTCCTTCCACTATTCCTGCTCAACGGGCAGGCGGGTGAGCTGTTCCGGCAATTCGCGCTGGTTGTAATATTCGCCCTCGGCATCTCGCTTCTCGATGCTCTCACTGTTGTCCCAATGCTAGCCAGCCGCCTCATCAACGCACGCGAGGTGGAGAACATGGCTGCACACGGATATGCCAGTGAAAGTCATGTTACGCATACCATCGAAACTGGCCGAAAGAGTCTGGTACAACGCCTTTTCGACTGGTCTGGAGACCGTTTTGACTCCCTCGATCAGTCCTATCACAACGGGCTTAAGTGGGCACTGCACCATCGCTGGTTAGTGCTGTTTGGTGCAGTGGTTATTTCTGGCGCCTCTGGCCTTTTGCTACCGTTTATTGGTACCGAGATACTACCGCAAACCGACAGCGGTAACCTTAATGTGACTATCAAGCTGCCAGTTGGCACAGCACTTTCGGTTACAAATGCAACCATGAAAAACGTTGAGAAGATTATCATGCACAACCCTAACGTTGCAGCGGTCTTCTCGGCAGCCGGTACCACCCTCAACCTGCGCGGGAGTACGACCTCGCTAACCCCGTACGAGGGTGCATGCCAGGTACGCTTAAAGGACGGCAGGAAGCAATCTACGCTGCAGGTTGTACAGGAACTTCAAAAACAGCTCTCAGCACTGCCCGGAGTTCATCCCATCGTCTATCCTTATGATTTGGTTACACTAATCATAACCGGCGGGTCTTCCAACGTAGAGCTAGATATCTACGGGTCAGATCTCGCGCAACTCAACAAAACTGCTACCCAGGTGCTTACCCAGGCTCGCCGTATACCGGGCTTTGAGAGTGCGGACCTCAACGTTCAGCAGAACACGCCAGAATTGCACTGGAAAGTGAATCGGCAGAAAATGCTCCAGCTTGGCCTAACGTATTCCGACGTTGCAGATACACTTAATGCTGCAACCAACGGTTCGCTCTCCAGCTACTACCAGAGCGGCGGATTTCAATATCCAATTTACGTGCAGGAACCACGCATATATCGAAAAAGCATCAAGGCACTATTGACACTGCCAATTACGCCCAACCTCCTTCCTACCAACCCGGACGGCACTGCAAGGTATGTAGAACTTGGGCAGGTAGCCACACCGTACATTGCGATGGGCCCAAACGAGATCACCAGGCAGAACAATCAGCGGTATATAGCTATAAGCGGCGTCGTGAACGGGCGACCAGAGAGTGAAGTGGAAACTGCCCTCACCAAGTTGATGGCGCACACCACTATGCCAAACGGCATGTACTGGACGTTTGGAAGCAACCAGCAGCGGCAGAAGCAGGAGTTTGGAGGCCTAACGGTTGCCGTGGTACTCGCTATTGCACTCATCTACATGCTCCTTGCAACGCAATTCGAGTCGTTTATCTATCCGCTCTCCATTCTAATGTCTGTACCCTTATCTGCGATTGGTGTGGTTCTGGCTCTCTTTCTTACCGGAAGGTCCTTTGGGCTTACCGCGTTCATCGGTATGCTCATGCTCGTTGGTATCGCGGTGAAAAACGGCATCCTGCTAGTTGATTACACTAACCAGTTACGAGCGCGCGGCGTCCAGCGGGACGACGCGATCCTTACCGCTGGCCCCACAAGACTTCGGCCCATACTAATGACCGCTTCCGCAACCGTGCTCGGTATGCTGCCGCTTGCCCTGGGAATTGCACGAGGAAGTGAAACGCAGGCGCCATTGGCAACTGCGGTTATTGGCGGCCTCACCACATCTACCCTGCTCACACTCTTCGTAGTTCCCGTCGTCTACTCACTGCTAGATGACCTTGTAACTCGCAAGCAACGTAGAACTGGGCCGCCACCACCCACTGGTACAGTACCGGAACACAAGGACGAGAATTGAAAATAGCAGACCTTCAGAAGGCACTCGCAGGCGCGGTCGTCGGGTTATCCCTTTTAACGGCCGCGCAGCAATCCTCTGGTGCGCAGACGCCTCCGGTAATCCCACCTGTTCAACAGTTGCCCAACCCTATAGCGGTGGACATTGAACCACCAACGGGCGCAACGGGGATTATCCGCACGCCCGTCAGCATGGCGTCGGCTATTGCCTGGGCAATGAACAGGCAGCCAGCCATCCTGCAGGCACGCGCTCTCCTCACCAGCGCACGAGGAAAGGTGATTGCTACACGCGGTGTGCTGTTGCCGTCGCTGGTGCTAACATCTGCATACAACGGTATTCATAATCTGGGGGCCAGTAACACCGGTGGTAATACCTCTTCTCCTGGCTTTAACGAGGCTGCAACCGTTCGCCAGCTGCTATTTGACAGCTCGCATACACATGACCTCCTGAACGAATCTGACAAGTTGTATATCTCTGCTTACTTTGGGCTAAAGACCCAGGAAAACAATACAGCGCTCGCGGTATCCGCGGCTTACATTGCCTTATGCCAGAACGTGCAGCTTACGTCGGTGAGCGAAGATAACATAGTAAACCGAACCAGCCAGCTGGCTCTGGCGCAGGCACGACTAAAATCAGGCCTCGGGCTGCCATCCGACATGGTGAACGCACAGACTGCACTTGCCCAAGCCCAGGTACAGTTGAGTACAGCCCAGAACGCGGAAGTTGCTTCGCGCATTAATCTCGCACTGCAGATGGGAATAGACCCACGCACGGCCATGGCTACCACCGGCTACGCCGCACTGCCTTCCTCGTCATTGACCGCGGCGCAAGTGACTGCACTCGCCCTTAAAAGCCGGCCCGAAATTGCCGCTGAAGCTGCACAGGTCTCTGCAGCACGCGCAGCCGAGAGCGCAGCACGCACAGCTAACGACCCAACGGTTAGTGGTAATCTGGAAGTGCTTGGAAGAGGCAATTCGTTTGGAGGTGGTACCGGGCAGCTAATTGCCGGAGTTTCGGTACAGTACACCCCCTACGATGGCGGCATCGTTGCTGGGCAGGTAGAACAGGCCCGTGCAGCTGTTGCCCAAAATGAGGCACTGCTCACTGGCGTAAAGCTTCAAGCCCTCTCCGATGCCAGCACTGCGTACGCAGCATACGAAAGTGCCGTGCAGCGCGTTGACCTCGCGAATGCTGAGATGTTCAATGCCAAGCAGGCGGTCAATATTGCGACAGGCAGGTATCGTTCGGGCCTGGGCCTGTTTCAGGACATTCTAACCGCGCAACAGAGCCTTGTCACCGCAGAGAGCGATGCTGCAAACGCGCTTGCAGCCGCACAGCAGGCTTATGCCCTTGTACTTCATGCCGAGGGCCAACCGTAGCTTTTGCTAGTACCCTGCGCTTCCTTTAGGTTCATCACACATTTACTACCGTTGGCGGCAACGTAACGGCGATGGCTTCGCAATCAAGGCACGTGTTGCAAAGGAGTGCCGATTTGCGCTATACTCAATTATATTTGTATTTCCTGGTGGCAGACTGTAACGCAAACGCATTTTAAGGTCTACCTAGCACAATTTGACACTGTTAGCAAAATAAAACTGCTTGCAAGCAATAATGAATTGCCACTGCATGACAGATTAGAAGGAGTTCCTTCATGATCGTTCCGACCCGCACTCTCTTTGAGCATGCTTATGGCAAATATGCTCTGGGCGCGTACAACATCAATAACCTCGAACAGACAATGGGCTTATTCCAGGGATGCCTCGATTCTCAGGCACCATTCATCATCCAGATCAGCAAAGGCGCGCGGTCTTACACCGAAAAGCGAATGCTTGAGGCCATCATCCGCACTGCAGACGAGATCTTTCCGGACTCTCTCTTTGCCGTCCATCTAGATCATGGTGATGAGCAGACCTGCTATGACTGTATTAACAGCGGCATCTACTCATCTGTAATGATTGATGCCTCTCACCACGAGTTTGCCGAGAACGCGGCCATCACCAAGCGCGTAGTGGAAGCGGCACATGCCAAGGGCATTTCGGTTGAAGCCGAGCTCGGCATGCTTGGTGGTGTTGAAGAAGACATCAAAGTGGACGAGAAGAATGCCCGCCTTACAGATCCAGATGAAGCCTATGAGTTCGTAAAGGCGACTGGCTGCGACTCGCTCGCATGCGCAATCGGTACTAGTCACGGTGCGTACAAGTTTGCTGGTTCGCAGGGCATCCATTTCGATCGCGTTGCAGAGATCCAGAAGCGACTGCCAGGCTTTCCACTCGTAATGCACGGCTCCTCGTCGGTTCCTCAGGAAGAAGTTGCCGCAATTAACGCAGCTGGCGGTGCCATGAAAGGTGCCCGTGGTGTAGATGTCAATCAATACCTACCTGCCGCGAAACTGGGCGTCTGCAAGGTCAACATCGATACCGACGGCCGCCTGGTGTGGACACGTGTTCATCGCGAATTCTTCCGCGACAAGCCTGCCGAGTTCGACCTGCGCGCTCCTGGCAAGATTTTCATGGCTGAATATGCCAAGTTTATCGCTAGCCGCAATAACTATCTGGGATCCGCCGGCAACCTTAAGGGTGCCCGCGAACATGCTGCAGCCGTAGCCTAGTCCCACCGCAGCAAATGTATACCCAGGGTACTGCCATATTTTGTGGCAGTACCCTGTTTCATTTTTGTGGGCAAACAGCGTCATCTATCTCGAACGAGCACGCTTATCCAACACCACAACTATCGATATGCGACGTTGTCTAACGAAACAAGAGCAGCTTGTTAGCATCGTGGCGTTAGGTAAATTCCTGGCCATTCTCACAAACTGGGAGCGCACTTCTCAACACACCAGTGCAAATCACCAACATATCGAAAGACATTAGTGCCCTCCAGTGACATGAGATGTATCCATCCATTATCTACAAGGTTACGAACTTCAGTATTTGCATTAATCACCCGGTTAATTGCAGAGCGTGGTGCCTCTATTATAGTGGTTAACCGCAGTGGTTCATGGCGCCATTTTTCGCCATCGTGAAGAGATTGCAGTGGCAGCCCTGCCCGTAAATCACCACTGTTACCCTCCCATATTCCCAAAGTACCCACCACGTTGTGAATAGTTTTGTTTCCGCTACCAAAGTGGGGGTTATTCACGGTAGAGGCAAAGTATTGCAGGTTGATCCAGCTCGCAACCACCATCGGCGCCATCATAATCAACTCCAGAATGGAACCATCGCTGTCTCCGGCATAGTCATAGTTATGCAGGAACGCCCTGCCACCAAGGTCCAAGCCTATGGTACGCGAACGGGGTGCGGCGATGAACGAAGCGTTCCCGGCGAGCCCCCATTCCGGCCGTGTTTGTGCCCAGTCCTCACTTCGAGCTTGGAAACTGCTTTCAGCGAGCTCTGCAGGGATGGCACCGTACCCCATGCAACCGATGCGGCGTACGCGAGCTCTGTTAGAAGCCGCATTCAACCAGCCCTTAAGTTGTTGTATATCTACTTTGTGCGACTGCGGAACGCTCTGGATGTCAAACAGACTTACCTCGTCCGTTGTAGTATTGTGAAGACCAGCAAGAAAAACAGTATCCTCAGGGATATTTATGCCGCGAACCCTAAGTCCTTGGCGTACCGCCGGGTTATTGAGCACTGCTGCAGCAACGCGTGCATTTGCTTCGCCGGTGTGGCCCCCGCATGCGCCACAGTTGAGCGCTGATTCGTACGGGTTGTTTGCCGACTGGCTTCCATGACCGCAAAACAGCACGATTCGCGAGATGTTACTAGCGAGTCCCATTTTATGCAGGGCGTTCGCAGCCATCTCAACCTGTTCATCTATACCTAGCGGATCGCCGGAGCGCAACTCGCTGCCTGGGCGGTCGCTCGCCAGCCGCTCCACCTCGGTGAGCGCGTAGGACAACTTCTTACCTCCGTGTCGCCCCGCCGTCTCCTTCGCAAGTTTAGCGCCATACAACACGCCCGCCGTCTCTACAAAGGTAAAACATGAGACAGCAGACGTCTTGAAAACATTCCACGCACTCCCCACTTTTCGGAGCAGGTCATGCGTTCGGGCGGCCTGTCGTTCACTGTTGCACAAGGAATCGATAACTCTCTCTCGCGTCCGAAACGTAGGCTTCAACAGTACCGGGCACTGGCTGCGCCCAGATTGCTCGCCCATAGGCACCAGTTCAAGCGGAAAGCCGAAGAAACGTGCGAAACCTAGTGTCTCAATTTCAGCTGTCTCGTCTTCAAGTGCCCGGCGGAAAGGCTCCGAGCGCACGTCAATACAGAATATTGCCTGCACGGCAGGGCGGCTACTTCTACGTGGAATAGCGGTGCGCATGTTAGCGATATCCGCCAGAAGGGTGCGCTGATAGGCATTTTCCAGGCCTAGCTGCCAAATATGGTTGGTTAATGTGGTGCCGGTATCTACGCGTAAGGTCTGTGTTGCTTGCGCTACCCATTTCGCGCAGAATTCCGCGTCGTTGTGGTTGCGGTACAGCGCAACATCGTATGCCAGCCTTATTGCGAGGAGGTGCTCCAGTGAGCGAGCATCCATGCCCTTCATCTGATTGTCGCGCACACGGTACTGCACGTAACTACTCCAGCCCGCCACCGACATCAGCTCGCGATGCAGGAAGTCAGTCGTCTTCTCTTCAGGAATTCCTAACTCACGAATGGCGCTGGCAATTACATACGTTTGGTCGTCTGGCAAACCTTTTACGAAGTCACGAAAACCGGCAAGACCCTGCACTTCCGGGTTGTAGTCTCTCATTGCTGCCTGTTTCCAGGCTGTGAACAATGGCTCATCGCGCCACGGCATGCGCCACGACGCCTGCCCCTCGTCGTAATAGGCCGAGCACCACTTCGAAATCTCATCTACAATAAACGCATACCAGCCACTTGATTTTCCCTTTTTGGCATTTCGCACTCTTCTGTTGCGCGTTGAGGAATTACCGTTAGTGCTGTTGAATGAGACCGCTGCCGAGTTCCCGTGGAGCGCCTCGGTTCCATGCGCGAG
>JAJZFK010000176.1 GCA_021805405.1 bacterium | reverse complement strand
GAATGGATGGACGCGTTCGGTTATTCTTAGTATTTTTTGAATGACATACCTCGCAATGGCAGCCAATCATTGGTACACCGTGCGAGGTACCGCTGCCAAGAATCGTAACTCTCATCAAGCCGATACAACCGCCGATGAGCGTGTACAGATATCAACCGATTTTCCTGTTGCTGCAGATTTGTACGCAGCTTCCACAACTTCAACAACATGCAGCCCCAATTTACACGATGAAACCGGTGCTGTACCTGCAAGAATAGTGTTTACGAGCGATGCGAGCGGTCCAGGTACAGGCGCAAGATCCGCCTCCTTAAATCGGCGCATCTCGTGTCCTTGCACGGCAACAGTAGTATCAAAATCGAAGCTGACTACCGTTATGGATCCATTTTGGCAACCAAAGACGTTACGCAACCGGCGTCCCTTGAATTCGCTGTTGCCAACGCAGTTGATAGTTGCGATTGCACCATTTTCCAGTTTGATTATAATGGAGGCGCGCATATCTGTGGGGAGTTGATCCATGATAGCCGTGACTTGGACGGCGCGAAGCCCCGTGGTCCATAGGAGCGCAGCTACAAGGTGCGAGCCGCCGTCGATAAAGTAACCGCCGCCGTTCTGGTCCGGATCCGCACGAAATTCGGTGGGCGGTACTACTATTCCAGGCTGATTTACAGAAGCGACCCCGCGCTTGAATGCTGCCCCGGCTTGGGTAGTCCAGTACATCGCTGCACTCTCGAGCTGACCAATTTCGGGGTCTTTCAGCGCCTTTCTTATCTGGTGGCAGTGTGCCCAGTGTGGCGGGTTGAATGCGACGGCAAGGTGCACTTTTTTCTCATCTGCCAGGTCAACCAGCTTAAGTGCATCCTCGGACCGTATGGTCATCGGTTTCTCCAGCAGCACATGGAGCCCGCGTTCAATAGCCTCTACTGCCATGTCGTAATGAAGGTTATTGGGTGTCGCGATTATGACAGCATCCATTGGGGCCGCATCCAGCATCTCTTCCCAACTGGAATACATAACACTGTCATCCAGCTTGAAGTGGTGTGCGAGCCGCGCTCTTGCGTCAGCATCCCGCCTACATAGACCGGTTAGCAAAACATTCTTGCTGCCAAGTGCATCGGGTATATGCCGGCGTGAGGCAAATGAGCCCGCTCCCAGAATTCCGAGCCGAACAATACCCTCTACTGAAGTCATGTTGGTCTCCTTGATGAACGCGGCCAAACCGAAATTGCAGTCATCTTCGCACCCACATAAAAACTGTTCCGCTAGATGACGCGCATTTTAATAGATACTACTTCGATTATACGCCGCCATGAAGTGGTAGTCAATAGGCAGTGCGGTATTATGGGCCGAACCCAAAGTGGTTAATGTGCAAAGCTATCGTTACCGGCGATTTTTAGCAACTCATAACATTCAGGCAATGAGCGTATACGGTCAGCATTATGATAGCTATTTGCGAATAATGGCTCGTATGCTTGTGACAATTAGCACCCAAAGTGAACTCAAAATGTTATCGTATTATTATTTTTGATATATTTAATGACAAACGGCATGAATTGACGTTAAAGTGCTTGACAAATTGTCAGGGTATCTCTATAATTCAACTGTCGCCAAACCCACATTGAAGCTCTGGCGGAACTTGGACATAGAAATTTCACAAACTTGTAAGGTCAATGAGATGACCCGTCGAGGTTTACGCACAACACCAACCTCGTGCGACTTACACGCCTCACGAATTAGCCGAATTTCATATTCCAGCATTGAGCAGTGCATCGACACCAGGGTGCGTTAGATGGTAACGTGCTGTTCAATTTTCTCGAACTAGCGCACACTAAGCAGAATACTCACAGACGATCAAGTGGCAGGAGGTGACTAGTTGAGGATGCAACTTAAGCCAGCAGTATTAATCCCGGTGGTAGTAGTGCTACTCATCATCGCCGCGTATGTGGCATTCCGATCTATTGGCCCGCTTAACCCAAACGACAGTAATATGTCTCAACAACAGATGCAGTCGTATCAAGCCAGTAAGACGCAGCGAATGGGTACATCTATAATGGGCAATCGCGCGCCGTCGCTGGTAACTAACTCCAGTGCAAAACATGCGCCATAGTATCCCGTCGTAGCAACCGGACGCTACGTGGTAAGTCCTGACGGAACTTACACTCGTTGGGTGAAGGCATTGTGCCTTATTCTAGGTATCTAATAAGGAGATAACCATGATAATGGTTCGACGCAGCCGAGCATTTACACTTATTGAACTGCTTGTTGTTATCGCGATCATCGCAATTCTTGCTGCAATTCTCTTCCCAGTGTTTGCACAAGCCCGTGAGAAAGCACGTGCGATCTCGTGCGTAAGCAACCTTAAGCAGATTACATTGTCGTTGCTTATGTATGTTCAGGACTATGATGAAACTTACGTTCCTGCGGGCTGGCAGGGTGGTACCAATGCTTCCGGAGTTGTTGACGGTGCCCCGAATATGAATAACAATAATGCGATGACGCAGTTTAGCAACGTGCCATACGCAAATTGTTGGGGCTGGCCCTGTATAGGACCGGACGGCTCAGCCTCTTTTGCAGCACGGCTGGAACCTTACATCAAGAGTTACCAGGTTTGGGTATGCCCTAGCGCAAACAATTCAGGGGTGAATCCGGGTGCCGGGCAGTATCCAAGCAATCCTTATGAGTCTATGACGAGTAACACTCGGCAGCGGCCAATCTCCTACTGGTATCAGTCAGACTTCAGCCAGCAGCCTGAGGCGGAAGTCGATCAGCCAGCCAGTCGCGCTGTCTTTGGTGAGACGGGCCGAATTCGCGCTGGTATGGACATTAACTGGGGACAGGACCCCCAATACACCAGGGCTACCCGGTGGAACGACTACTATTCACCACATGGCGGCGGC
>JAJZFK010000187.1 GCA_021805405.1 bacterium | reverse complement strand
GAAGGCGCACAGGGCACGCTGCTCGACATCGACCTTGGAACCTATCCCTACGTAACCTCCTCGCACCCCATCGCGGGCGGTGCACTCCTGGGTACAGGCATTGGACCAACACTCATCGATGGCGTCATTGGGGTTGCGAAAAGCTACACTACCCGTGTTGGTGCGGGAGCGTTCCCTACTGAGCTAAATGATGAAATTGGCGCTGCAATACGCGAAAAGGGCCACGAATACGGTACAACTACCGGACGGGCTCGACGGTGTGGCTGGCTCGATGCGGTTATTTTACGGTATGCGTGCCGCGTCAACGGGCTAAGCGCACTTGCCCTCGGCCATCTCGACGTACTAAGCGGTTTTAACGAGGTGAAGATCTGCGTCGCCTACGAATCAGGCGATGGCCAAAGGCTTGATAATATGCCTTCGAACCTTGCAAGTCGAAATGATCTCACGCCCGTCTATGAGACGCTGCCAGGATGGACCGAGGAGATTGATCACGTAAACATATGGGGAAATCTTCCGGAAAATGCACGTCGATTTGTTGAGAGAGTGCAGGAGCTGGTAGGCGTTCCTATTGTGACTCTGTCGTTAGGACCAGCACGTCACCAAACAATTATCCTGAATGAGAAGGTTCTTCAAACCGGGCGATCCTAACGCCTCGTTCAGTTCTAATCACCGCTGTATTAGGATGTCGGTTTGTTGCCAATCTTTGGAAACGTCGGCTATAATAAAATGGGCACTGCGGGCCACTTCCCGCAGTGCCCATTCTAATTTGTAATTGTGCGATGCGGCACTCAGGAGTCACCAATATGCCTCAATTTCAGGAACAACGAAAGAATCAGGTGCGAATTCGCGTTGCCAATCAGCTTAGCAGTCGTGCCTACATGGTTTTGATGCGTAAAAGTGGTGGCAAAATGCAGGCACTCCCAGGTGACGTATTCCTCGTACAGCGCGAGTACCTAACCGCGTTAAGTGAAAACAATATTCCTTTTGAAGAGATCGCTCGAGATTGATAATCATGAGTTCAGCTAAAACAAGCGAGAGGTTCCGATGACAAAGTATATCTTCGTAACGGGTGGCGTCGTTAGCAGCATAGGTAAGGGCATTTCGACAGCGAGCCTGGGTAGGCTGTTGCGCAGCCGCGGTTTTCGCGTTACGATGCAGAAACTAGATCCTTATATTAACGTAGATGCAGATACGATGAACCCGTATCAACACGGCGAGGCATTTGTGACCGAGGACGGGGCAGTAACTGACCTTGATCTTGGTCATTATGAAAGATTTGTGGATGTAGCGCTTACTAAAAGCGCAAGCGTTACCACTGGCAGCGTCTACAGAACCGTTATCGAAAAGGAGCGGCGCGGCGACTACCTGGGTGGCACTGTTCAGATGATACCGCATGTTACCGACGAAATTAAGCGCCGGGTTAAAGAGGCCGCGCTGGGCAAGAACGGGGAGCCAGATGTAGACGTGGTTATTGCAGAAGTAGGCGGCACGGTGGGCGACATTGAGGGTCTTCCGTTCCTGGAGGCTATCCGCCAGTTCAAGAAAGACGTGGGTGAAGAAAACGTGATGTATATTCACGTTACGTTAATACCCTACGTTGGCCCCTGGAGTGAGGTAAAAACGAAACCAACGCAGCACAGTGTTATCAAACTACGGGAAATTGGCATTCAACCAGACGTTCTCATCTGCCGGACCAGGCTTTCCATCACCCAGGAAATCAAAAACAAGATTTCGCTGTTCTGCGACGTTGAACCGGAAGCAGTCATTGAGGCACAGGATGTAGAAACGATTTATGAGGCACCGCTCATGTTCGAGGATGCCGGGCTTGCGGACCTGGTGGTACGCCGTCTGGGTATGCCTCAGAATCGACCCGATCTCGACGAATGGCGCGCATTAGTGGAACGCATCAAGCATCCCAAATTTGTAACAGAAATTGCCGTAGTGGGAAAATACATTGAAAATGGCGATGCATATATATCCATAACGGAAGCCCTGCGTCATGCTGGTATTGCTAACGATGCGCGTGTGAATCTGCACTGGTTGGATAGCGAAGTAGTAGAGCGCCTGTCCATCGAAGAGACGCTTGCGGGGATGGATGGCGTCCTTGTTTGCCCAGGTTTCGGCTCACGAGGGGTGGAAGGCAAAATTCGCACAGCTCATTATGCACGGCACGAAAAGATGCCATTCCTGGGTATCTGCTACGGCATGCAAATGGCGGTCGTGGAATATGGCAGAAGCGTTCTAGGCCTTAAGGAGGCGCACACCGAGGAGGTTGAACCCGAATCGCCGCATCCGCTCATTCATATCCTGCCAGACCAGAAAAATGTTCAGGATGTAGGTGCTACCATGAGGCTAGGCTCACATCGCTGCCTTCTCGTAGCGGGTACCCTGGCAGAGAAACTGTACGGTTCAAATTACGTATTCGAGCGCCATCGCCACCGATATGAGCTAAACAACGACTACCGCGAACAGCTTAGCAAGGCCGGAATGGTGTCATCGGGCCTCTCGCCGGATTACCGCCTGGTTGAGATTGTAGAGTTGCCAGACCATCCATATTTCATTGCGACACAGTTCCATCCGGAATTTCAGTCTCGGCCTAACCGCGCCCACCCGCTGTTCAAAGGGCTGATTGCTGCCGCTCTTGACCGCAATGGCCACAAACAGTTCAACGCCGACCGCGTTACGGAAGCAGCGGGCAACGGAGAGTGCTCACGGTCTGTAATGTCGGTGCAGGAGGCCGAAGCAGGGGAGGCATGATAAAGGGACAATTGCGTGAAGCAGCGCGAAAATCGGCAGTGCGCATTCCCATTAAATTTGCAGCTGTTATGCTGCTGCTCTACATTGCACTAGGCAGTCTGTGTACAGCACTTGGTCTCTTGCTAGTTATGCAACCACTCG
>JAJZFK010000344.1 GCA_021805405.1 bacterium | reverse complement strand
AGATGGGCCATCATCGCCTACAGGGACAGGATCCGCTTATTCCACGGCTGTTTGGAATATTTTGTATCAATTTGAGGATAGTGCAGGGAATCTCGTAACATCAGCTGCGCCCCCGGTTATTGTGGAGATGGATTCCTCTGTGAGCGCCGGCGCGGATCCACAGCCAGGTGCCATGTTTCTAAATCATGTAAATGATGCATTTGGTGGAAGCAGTGACGCGTCGCCCACTGCAGCTGCGGATGACACGCGATACTTCGTTTATAAGCCTTCAAATGGACAATTTACCGTGGGACCGCTCAACATGAAGGCTCAAGCCAACGTTATCTATAATGGCAGCACAGGTGGTAAGATATTTGCCGGCGGCACGTTGAGTGGCCTTCTGTTCAATTATCCAACAGTGACACCTTCACCGCTAGTCACGACGTTTTTTTCCAAAGGCCCCGGTGGCAAGCAGGTTATAGATGTTCCACAACCAACCGGTGTACTTTCAATAGACCTAGGTATGCCGGTTGTGCAGCTCTCCGTTCCACCGGAATTCAGTAAGAGTTTGTCGATCGTATTTCAAGATGACACGGACGATATAGCCTCTTTACGGCCCTTCGCTACGCAATGGCAGGTGGATGATACTGCATCCCAAAGCAATATTCCCTCCAACCCTGTTCCATCTTCGCCCTCCAGCGGGATTCTTAACACTCATGCAGTGTGGCAGATGTATGGTCTGGGCCCTTTCCCCGAAGTGACCCTTACTACCACCGCGCCGGTTCCCGCACCAGGAAATGGCATTGGAACTACGACCATTACCACGACTGAGTCAAACAACCGAAACGCAAAGGGTATTACCCTTCCAGATATGACAAATTCACTTGTCATTAACTGGCATCAACCGATTGAAAACCTCGCTGTTGTGGCAAATGGACCGACCAGCGGATGGCAAGTGTTTGCCGGCTCTAGCCAAGTTACGCCGGTACCAATCATTTCCGGTTCAGTATTCAACATCACAGCCAATCTGTCTAAAAGCAGTGACATTGGCATCTGGAGCTATGTCTCTCCCTCAGTGATAAGTGCAACCTTTTCGGTGCTTGCTGCCCTACCGGAGCTTGACCCCCTATGGGCACTAGGGTTCACTGCGGTCAGCGCTGGATTTAGTATCGCGCCCCCAGGCGCAAATATTACAATGTCATTTCCATTTGATCTAGCATGGCAGAATGCAAGTGGCCTCTCCACGTGGCTAACTAGTTCAGGACCAGCGCATTCTCCACCTGCAGGTGCAGTGGAGACTGCCTGGCACATCACGTCCGTCGGCCTAGCGGTTAAATATGGTTCCGTTTACGAACAGGGTGATTGTTACGTCACTAATTTTGGAACCACAACTATTCCCGCGGTGGCTGATGACGGTTACCAGGGTTTAATCAATTTAGCGTATAAAGGGATAGTGCAGGTCTGCCCTATAGCTACGTTTTCAGAGGTGCCAAACCAATGAAGGCATTTATTCCGGCTGTTATGGCTGTTATAGTGTTGTGTTTAGGTCTACGGGCAGTAGCCCAAGGCCCGCCGCCGTTGCCGCATTTCAAAGACATGGATTTCAGCACTAACGGCTGGCAATATCGTTATGAGTGGTGGATACCCAAAAGGCTGAGAAAAGCACTGACCACAGATTCTTTTATGCCGGAACCACCGGTTTATTTCGAACATTCTCAAAAATACATTGTGGACTACAGTCGATACTATCGCTTCCTGAAGGATAGACTGCACGGTAAATCAGATGCCTCATACAGTGCAGCGCGGGAGCAGATACTGCATGCGCTTGATGATGGTACATTGAGCCGCCTATTCAACCGCGCCATAGATCAGGCTCAGCGCGATCCTCATAATCCACTTGTGATGTATAGGTGGATGTTTGCCGCGTACACACTGGCGAAATCCGAAGACAAGTTGTCGCTTAATAACGTGATCAACACGATTCCGTACGCATTATTCATCCCACCTGATCCAGATGTGCCAACCTATGAGCGTTTCCGCTTTCGTGGATTTCCGGATTATGAGATGCCAAGTGAACAACATCAGCACGGATATGCAATAGGTTGTGCGAAGTTAATGCTCAAGATATCGCATATGCCAGTTTGCCCCCTCTGGTTCAAATATAAGACTGTAAGCTATCTTGGCGAGCACACTTACTCCTTTTATCCGTCAGCCGAGGCTCTTCTCGATAGTCTTCGAGGACCGCAGGGTACCACGTTACATTGGCAACAGGTGAATGCGGATTACTGGAATTACAGAGCTTGGAAAACCATAGACCGAAGCGCGAAACACGGCGCAGTACTACATGGAAGACTTAGCCCACAGGTTGCGGTTATCGCGACCAAGGTTGCAGCTCTCTATTCTGCTCTGGAAAGGACCTACCGCTTGCGTCACAATGCAACTATGGTGCATTATTGCAGGGTGTGCCAGTTTTTTATTTACGATCGCGTTCGACAGATTATGCCGAAGGGCTGGAAACCACCGCATCTCTACAAGTTATCTAATACACCCACAGCAACAAATTCGAAATCATCGAAATGACCAATTAGACAGTGGTTGCTGGCGATCCAATTCGATGCAACGTTGCTGGCTGTGCCGCTCACGAATCGCACTTTTGGCCATATTAGATGCCATTGTAGTAGGTTCACCAGTACGTTGGTGTTGCAAAACACAGGGGTTGGTTTGCATATGGGCAGATTAACCAGCTTGGCGATAACGCTCACGACCAAGATACACCTCCCCGGGCCTGCGGCCCCTCTCCTCCGTGCACTCGCTGTGCACGTTGAAGAAGGGGTGATTTACACAGTTACCGCACTACGCTGCAACTCTCGTCATTAGCTCAAATTAGCGTAAAATTAGCAATTTACAAGCAAGCAGGATAAT
>JAJZFK010000230.1 GCA_021805405.1 bacterium | reverse complement strand
GTCGTCGAGGTGTGGCCAGCCGCATCATAATTTCGCCGAACGTAACTACCTTCTTCGTATCCATTATTTCTCCTGTTACGCGTTGGCTCTTGCCGCAGCAATACGTTCGATAAACTCGCGGGCAGTGCGTGTTACGGCTGCGTAGTCCCCAGTTTGTGCAGGGCGTGTAACGCCGCCGCCAACGCCAACTGCAACGGAACCAGCTTTGATCCATTCTCGAACGTTGTCAAGATCCACGCCGCCGGTAGGCATAAGCGGTGCCTGCGGTAACGGTGCACGCAACGCTTTTACAATTGCTGGCCCAAACGCCTCGCCGGGAAACAGCTTAACAATATCTGCACCCGCTTCCATCGCATCAATCACTTCCTTAACTGTCATGGCGCCTGGCATTGATGCTACCTGATAACGGTTACAAAGCCTTACGGTTTCGATGTTAAGCGACGGTGCTACTACGTAACTAGCACCGGAAAGGATCGCGATTCGTGCCGTTTCGGGATCAAGTACTGTTCCGGCACCCAGAACAAGCTGATCAGGCGTATATCGATTAGCTAGTTGCTCTATCACTCTGTAAGCGCCGGGTACGGTAAACGTTATTTCAATGGCGGGACAGCCACCTTCCAGAATTGCATCTGCCAGCTTGGCAGCGCTATCCGCAGATTCGGTCCGAACGACCGCAACGAGTCCGGCAGCGACTATGCGATTAAGAATTTGCAGTTTGTTTGCCATCTCACTTTGGCTCCTTAAAGAGGCTGCTTTAGAGTGTTCGCAGGTGAAATCCGCCATCCACGTTAAAGACCTCACCCGTCGAGAAAGGAAAATCACCTCGCGCAATGCTGGCTACAGCGCGTCCTACATCCTCGGGAAGGCCCCATCGCTGGATCGGCCAAACACCCTGATCTATCATGGCATCATATTTGTCTTTAACGGCATCGGTCATATCGGTCGCTATAATGCCAGGCCGTATCTCATACACGTTGATGCCGTACTTCGCGAGTCGTGCAGCGAACAGCGCCGTAAGCATACCCAGCCCGGCCTTGGAAATACAGTAGTCACCGCGATTTATCGACGCCGTGTATGCCGATATGGATGAGATGGTAACGATTTGTGGGTGCCTTAAATCGGCACCTGCTTGTTGTTGTACCTGCAGTATCATCTGCCGCGCAACGGCCTGCGTCAGAAAATAGGGGCCCTTCAGGTTGATATCGATTAGCCGGTCGAACGACGTCTCATCGGCGTCTAGCACATCAGCCCTTGTACTGGGCGCTACGCCGGCATTATTCACTAGTAAGTCAATCCGATTAGCAATGCCCAGTGCGGTGGCTACCAGTAAGGCTCGATCCACGGGACTGGAAATATCCGCTCGTACCGTGACGCCATCGCCGCCAGCAGCTCTTACAAGGCTGAGGCACTGGTTCGCAGCTTCCAAGTTGTCTGAGTAATTTATCACCACAAAGTAGTGAAGTTGTGCAAGCGCAACTGCTATTCCGCGGCCGATACCTCGACTAGCTCCCGATACGATGGCTACAGGGCGGGGTGTCATTGTTGTTCCCTGGCGGCATCCGCTTCAGCATCGTTCAACGGGCCATCGTGCCATTTACGTGCTTCAGCGGGCAGTGATTCTTCAGGGTATGCAGTGGTAGCGAGTCTGTAGCCTGGTCTATTAAGTGCGATTAAAGCTTTATCTAGTGCCTCGACGAAGAAATATTCGCCAAACATGACTGCCTCGTGCACGCCCAGGTTCTTGTGTATGTGATAAACACCACCGTTAAGAATGCCTTCGAAGCCTTGTGTGCGGCGGCCAAGGTACCTGGTCACCAGGGTAGTAAGCGTTGTAATCGCAAATTCTGAATAGCGGCTGGCCAACAGTGTATCGCCCGCGAATTGGGAGAGATCTAACAGGGCAGACGCAGCGATCGCTGCCGCCGAGGTGTCTACCTGCGTTTGTATGAGCGGTCCCTTTGCGGGCGCGTCGAAGTCCCACGGCGCGATACCGTCCTTTGGACAGTGAGTAAGCCAATAGTTGGCGTTAAGCATGGCGGTTTCCAGGTAATCTGGACGTCCGCATTGCTTGTATGAGCGGGTAAAGCCATACATTGACCATGCTAGCCCACGGCTCCAGCACGAGTCTCCCCGATAACCTTGATGCGTGGACTGGCGTAAACACTCGCCGCTACTCAGGTCATATATTGCTTCGTGAGCTGTAGAGCCGTCACCCCGTACCAGGGCGCGGCGGGTAGTGGCGCAGTGTTGATGGGCAATTGCTAGCAGGTGGTCATCGTTTAGCTCACTACCCGCACGGAAGATGGTGCCTACGTTCATCATGATATCGATAAACAGTGAGGCGGGTCCCACAAATGATCGGAGGTACTGGCCATTAGCCACGAACCGCATGGCCATCGTACGGCCGGCCTGCTGAAGCACAGGAGCAATTCGTTCGTTTGGTCCGCCCAACTCTATCCAGCGTGCATATGTTGAGAGGAACAGAAATCCTAGATCGTGTACCGATCGGTCATACTGGCGTGTTTCGAGTGGAAGCGATCGTGCCACCGCTCGCTCCAGCCAAAGTTCGCTCCTGGTTCGTTCCGCAAAAATGAACATGAGACCAGGGAAAAAGCCATCGCACCAATGGGTCCACCTACTGTTGTCCTTGCCAAATACTCCACCGACTGTGTACATGGGATAGTATTCTATCGGGTACTTCCTCACCAGGCTATCAACTTGCTGCATAGCGAATTCAAATGCGCTCTCCAGCATGTGCCTATTTTGTTCCGCCGTATGTTGATCGGTTATGGCAGGCATCCTATCTCTGTAACTCCGGTACAACAATCGACCGTCTCTCCACCCAGGATTTAAGGCCAAGTTCAGCCAGCTGTACCCCTTTTGCACCTTCGCGTAGGTCAT
>JAJZFK010000280.1 GCA_021805405.1 bacterium | reverse complement strand
CGACCGCGCATATCAAACTTCCACAAGTATACCAAAAAACTGCGGCAGAATCAACCCATGTTTCCTGGTCCCGTTCCGCTGCGTTGTAACCTACTCTGTTATTTTATCTTTGTTATAGTTGACAAACGGCTGAAACCGGAGCTCTCTACTCGAACCCGCAATGAGGCTACGCTAGTTCCATTATACCTGCCACGGAAATATGCCTGCTGGGTCATCAATGAAACTTAGTGGTAGTTGGCGCGACAAATCCCTTAATCGCGGGTGCAAGAGGTGATTACCTCTGAAAAACAGGTTACAGGTGGGGGACGCTAGCAATAGGGTATAATGAGGGTAATAGATTGGTAAGTAGACAAAAATAGGGTACTTCTTACCTGTCTTCACGGTTAAATTATAGGCACTCTGTTGCTACCCATTGAAAGGTTACGCAGATGAAACCATCCATTCATCCGGAATACAAAGATACGACGGTAGTTTGCCAGTGTGGTAACACATTTCAGACCCGTTCAACTCGCCAGAATATTCGTACAGAAATCTGTTCTGCCTGCCATCCCTTGTACACTGGCAAGCAGAAGCTCATCGATACCGAGGGTAGAGTAGAGAAGTTCCTGCAGAAGTACAAGATGAAATCATAGTGCCGGTGCTTGGATTTGAAGCTCGATTGATGAATGGCGCATTACAGTTTAAAACTGAATGCGCCATTATTGTTAAAGTGCTGTTGCTCGCTCTACTTTAGAGGTACGGTGCATATGACCAACGAGGCGAATAGTCAGATTACCGACGGAATGAATGTGCAGCAATTTGGCGGCCAGGCTGTCATAGAGGGTGTTATGATGCGGAGTGCCCACTGTGTAAGCGTTTCTTGCCGAACACCCCAAGGCACTATCGTAACGCGGAGCGAACGCATAGAGAGTTCGCTTATGCGCTACCTGGGCTGGCTAAACTGGCCATTTGCCCGTGGTACGCTAGCGCTGCTCGACGCAATGGTGCTTGGATCTCGTGCCCTTAATTATGCATCCCGCGTGCAGATTGGTGCCGATACAACTGGCGCAGTTACTGATCGAACATCCTCCAGCCAGTTAAAGGACATCGCTGTTGGCGGAACAGTCGTGCTTAGCCTGGTGCTGGGTTTGCTAATCTTCAAGGTGCTGCCAACCGTCTTCACAACGTTGCTAGTTTCTCAAGGTCTGTTGCCTGGCAAGCATGATCCCCACCTACTTAATCTTAGCGACGGTGTCATAAGAATGGTAATGTTTTTTGGGTACATCATCGTTGTATCGCAGATGGATCAAATCCGGCGAGTGTTTATGTATCATGGTGCGGAACACAAAGCGATAAATACCCTGGAAGCAGGTCGTCCGCTTTCGATGGATGAGGCCAGAAATTCCAGCCGTATTCACCCAAGGTGCGGCACAAGTTTTATTTTTATAGTGCTGTTGCTAGACCTGCTTCTTATCACCGTTCTGCCGCGGCCACAGTCACTCCTGCTGCGCATAGCTTTGCAGATTTCAGTGATCCCCGTAGTGGCGGGTATTGCCTATGAGGCAATCAAGGCTGCTGGCAAATATAGGCGCCATCCTTTAGTCACTGCAGTTTTCGCACCCGGAATGGCGACGCAGTACCTAACAACACGAGAGCCGGATCCTGACCAGATTGAAGTTGCGCTAACAGCATTACATGCTGTGATTGCAGCGGAGAAGGAGTACCAGGATCAAACCCGTAAATCAGCCATTAACGACGTGACCACAGGGGCGGCTGCTGTATCATCCGCTCCCTGAAGTGTACCGTGGATAGTTAGCGTTTGCCGAAAATGCCTGTTACCTGCGCCCAACCCGCTCTAAGCCAGCGCGTACGAAATGGTTACCGGGAAGGCGGCGTGCAAGCCCTTTCATCTCGAAAAGTGTTAGCTCAACCGACACTACGGAAATGGGAATAAGGCATGCCAGTGCGATAGCGTCAATGTGGCGCGGCGTGAGGTCAAGCTGCCTTATAAGTAAGTCCTGCGTCTGAGTGAGATCTGCGGGTACCGGTTGCACGAAATCTGTGTCGCTTGATCCGTCGAGGTTTAACGCTCCTTGGAGCGAGCTGGAACGGAGGGTACCGGCACCCAGTACCTGCAGGATGTCCTCGACAGACAACGCCGGCGCAATACCCTCACGGATAAGCGCGTTGCAACCTTCGCTGGCTGGCCTGTCAATATTACCGGGAACTGCAAGTACACTTCTACCTTGATCGATTGCTGTTCGAGCGGTAATAAGTGCCCCGCTAGACGCTGATGCCTCCACAACTACGGTTACCTGGGTTAGTCCGCTGATTATTCGGTTTCGCGCCGGAAAATGCCATGCATCAGGCTGCGAGCCAGGCGGGTATTCTGAAAGGATGGTGCCCTGCTGGGAGATTTCTTGAAAAAGTGAGAGATTTTCCGGCGGGTAGGCTACATCCGGCCCACAACCAAGTATTGCGATAGGTCTGCCACCAGCTTTTAATGTGCTCCTGTGCACGGCAGTATCAATGCCCCTTGCCCCTCCGCTTACTACGGTTAGCCCGGCGCGGCTTAAGGCTGCTGAAAACTGCTCGGCTACGGCTTTGCCATAGGGCGTTGCGTGGCGGGAGCCAACAATTGCCACGGCAAACCTGTCCCGCTCCTCGAGCGTGCCAGACCCGAACAAGATGGCGGGAGGGTCTACGAGGTCGTGCAGTCCGGAAGGGTAAACATCCTCATCCGCGGTGACAATAAATGAGTGGGGCAATTCACACCACTGAGCCTGCTCTCGTGTAGGAATGTTAGAAGGATCACGAAGTTTTTCAAGGTGCCTTAGGTTAAGTCCCTCCACATTGAGGAAGTCCTCATTGGGAGCACTAAAAATTAAAGGAAGCTGCGCTGAGAAACAGCGCAGCAACCTTAATGCG
>JAJZFK010000422.1 GCA_021805405.1 bacterium | reverse complement strand
TGTTCTTAAACGACAAGGCAGGTGTGTTCGCAAATAACCCTCATAGCGAAGTACCCGGTTCGTTTTGGTATGAACTACTACCCAACGTATTAGCATTTCAGATGTATGCTTTGAGACCGTCTACCAAAGACTCGCTCGTGGTTGAACGCAGGATTGCAGACCAATGGGTTAGGGTTTGTCAGATCCTTAGCGCTGGTGGCACGCACATGCCAAATTTCAATTACACGGGTTTTGAGTTTAACACGATGTCTCCCGATTATAATGGTAAATGGCGGGAGCCAGATGGTGCAGCGGGCGTCGCGTGGTTGGAGTACATGGCATGGCGACAGTTTCACGACGCTAAATACCTTCACTGTGCTGTTCAGTGTATTGAATTCCTGGAGCATCGAGTGCAAGTTGATGACCCACTATACGAGACGTTACTCCCCTACGGAGTCCTTGTAGCTACCCGTCTTAATGCGGAAACAGGATGTCATTTCGATATTCAGAAACTTGTTAACTGGTGCTTTAGCCCCGGTGGAAAGCAAGCAGCCAGAATTGGCTGGGGTGTTCTGTCCGAGCGCGCCGGCCGTTTAAGCCTTAGCGGGCTGGTAGGTAGCGCTACCGACTCCGGGGGCTACGCATTTGCCATGAACACTTTCGAATGGGCGGGTGCGCTTACTCCTATGGTTCGCTATGACACAAGATATGCAGCAATCATAGGCAAATGGATGTTGAATCTGGTCAACAACGCTCGTCTCTTCTATTCTAATAGCCTGCCTGCTGCAAATCAGGATTGTTCTCGATGGTGCTTCCGGTACGACAGGTCTGCCGTGCTACCCTATGAGGGTGTGCGACTGCATCCTGCTGGAAATGAAGGCGGTCCCTCACCGTTCGCAACGGGTGATGCCGTGGGGAGCGGTGGCCGTAGCAACATCTGCCTTTATGGAGGTTCACACGTCGGAATACTGGGTGTGCTTGTTCACAGAACCACAGTGGACGAGGTGTTACGCCTGAACCTGCTGGGCACCGACTACCTATGCGGGCGGGCGTACCCGACTAGCCTGTTCTATAATCCGTATTCGAAGTCCACGTCGATCTTGTTAACCGTGGTACATGGTCCCCAGTCATTTTATGACTGCGTAGAGCATAGATTCATCGCGCTAAGAGTAAAAGGTAAGGTAAGAGTGCGGCTGCTTCCGAGGCAAGCGATCGTGCTGGTACGAGTTCCATCGTTCGCTCGGCACGAAGTAGTCAACAATCGCCTTCTGGTGAACAGCATTGTTATCGACTGGAACATTAAAGGCTCGAAAGCGCTGCCATCAACGCGTAAATCCCTGGAGTAATTTCGTTCGCCAATATCCGTTCGTAGCTAACAACCAGCGACTCTGATAAGTCAACACAACTCAACAAAACAGATAAGATCTGCGGAAGCACTCTTTTAAGCTAATGTACTAAAGTCGTGTTAGACTACTGCACATTAGCCCTTTACCAACTTCAAAAGGTCACTCCACGAAGCTGCACCGCCTACTGCTTTAATCAACGTTTGCAGTACCGACACACGCTGTACCGATTCTATTGCGGCACGATGTACCTTATTTGGCTCACCAAACTTGCTCGCACCAAGTTCAATAAGGATTAATCGAGCGGTTTCTAGACTACCCTCTTCCCTGCCACTTTCCCTGCCTTCTTCACGACCTTCTTCACGACCGCGACGAAATCCGTCCTGAATCCATTTTTGCTGTATGGTTGGCATTCTAGTACCCCCAGTCAAGGAATTCAACTCACTCTCGATCTCTACTATATCATTATACAAGATCATTTCATCGGCGCTGGATCTACGATTGGTAAGAAGAAGAATCACCATCTGGTACACTGCCTCAAATACAGGTCCTCCATCGGGATGCAATTCGTGCAACCTGGAAATCATCCGGCGTAAATCGGTGCGAAGTTCACTTAGTGGCTGCGCTCCCTCACGAAGTGCGTAAATCGCAATCCCTACAGAGCTTTGAAGCAGCCGATCAGTATCTAGGTCATCCAAAGCAATTTTGATCGTGTCGAAATTTGGCAAATAACCGCGCAATTCATTTGGAGCCTTAACCAACTCATTGATTGCAGGAATGTGCCATTTCCCTTTGCCCGTGTAGAATACGACTGGAACTATTACCGCCAAAGCAATATCTTTTGCTCTTATTCCTTGAGCCCGCTGCTCTGTAAGTTGCCGGTTCCAGATTTGCACCATGTACTCCAATAGGCGCAAATTCATAAATCGCTCGCGTCGTGTCTGATTTTCAATGAGCAGGAAGATCATTTCAGAATGGTTGTTCCTGGAATAGGGGACGGCATATAGGATATCAACCTGATGCTTATCCAGCTTAGAATTTATGAAATCACGTGGTAGAACATGGGCGTGATCAAAGTCGAGGTGAGGTGCAATATGTCCTGCAAGCATAGTGATGAACTCCCGCAAGTTTACGGGATTTTCCATGAGCCAAAGTATGCCGCGGTCAGTGAATTCACGAATTGTTATATCTGGTGAGTTTGATTCAGGCAATTGAATAAGGCTCTCCAATGAATACAGTTCTTACCTGTAAGTACTCCTATCGAATGCCGTCGAACACAGATTAGGTGATCGACTACCGCGCTTACACCTGAAAGCGCGACGCACTCATTACTACATGCGATGAAAGTAGCTAATCACTTCACAATCAAAAATGGCGACATTTTTGCCCACTTTTTGGGGCCAATTCCCTTTACGTTACGAAGATCCTTCAGGGACGCGAAACCGTGGTTCTGCTGCCTGAATGCGATGATCCGTGAAGCCATGGCAGGTCCAATATCTGGCACTCGCTCTAGTTGTCCTGCATTTGCCGTATTGACGTTTACCTTCTCCTGCGACGGAGAGCGAAGCTTCGCGCTCCGGCTTCCCC
>JAJZFK010000439.1 GCA_021805405.1 bacterium | reverse complement strand
AGCGGTTGCGGGCTTCCTCATGCAAAAGGAGCTGGACTACTTGGGCTCCGCCCTGGAGACCCCTGCGCACCCATTTGTTGCTATCCTTGGCGGAGCAAAGGTGAAGGACAAAATTGGCGTCATTAAGCAGTTGCTCACCAAAGTGGATACGCTCATCATTGGTGGCGGCATGGCCTACACGTTCCTTAAGGCACAAGGCTACGAAATTGGTAACTCTCTTCTCGATGCTGCCAACCTCGACTTCTGTCGAGAGGTACTTGCTGTTTCATCTGAAAAAATCCTTCTGCCCACCGACGTTGTCATAACTGACCACAACCCGTTCCAGGATGGTGAGGCGGCGTGTAACACCCGCGTGGTTTCCTCAACCGCTATTCCTGCAGGCTGGGAAGGCGCAGACATTGGACCAGCGACCGTTGCAGCTTTCTCGGCTACAATTGCCACTGCAGGTACGGTAGTGTGGAATGGCCCAATGGGTATATTTGAGTTTGAGAAGTTTGCATCAGGAACGCGCTCAGTTGCTGAGGCCCTCGCCTCATCGAGTGCAATATCGATCATTGGTGGTGGTGACTCCGCCGCGGCTGTACAGCAGATGGGTTTTGGGGACAAGATGAGCCACATCTCAACGGGCGGCGGCGCATCGCTGGAATTTCTGGAAGGGAAGCCGCTACCCGGTGTTGCCGCCCTTCAGGACAAGGAATAACGTACATGCGAAAACCCGTAATTGCTGGAAACTGGAAGCTAAACGGTACGATTGCCGAAGCCCTGGCACTCGTGACCGAACTGAAAGCGCTACTGCCCACTAACGAGAACGTTGACGTCGTGGTCTGTCCTCCGTTCACGGCACTCGGCACTGTTGCGGCTGCCACTACCTCCTCGGCCATTCAGCTGGGTGGCCAAGACATATTCTTCCGCCAAAAAGGAGCATATACCGGCCAAATCTCCGGGCCAATGCTGCTAGACTGCGGATGTAAATACGTTATCATGGGTCACTCTGAACGCCGTGGAAGGTTTGGAGTACCAGAGCCAGATTTTACAGATGATGTGCTGAGAGTATTTGGTGACAACGACACCACTGTGAACCTTAAATTGCGCGCTGCACTGGCAAACGGACTTATCCCCATCTGTTGCGTTGGTGAAATACTATCGGAACGGGAAACCGGTCAAACCGATGATGTAGTACGCAAGCAGGTTATTGCTGCTCTTAAAGATGTTTCACCAGAGGAGACTGCCACAGTCATCTTCGCATATGAACCTGTATGGGCGATCGGAACAGGCAAGGTTTGTGCAGCCGATGAGGCAGATCGCGTTTGTGGGATTATAAGGGCTACTGTTGCTTCTATTGCAGGCGATGCAGCTGCCCACGCAGTGCGAATTCAGTACGGTGGAAGCGTGAAACCCGATAATGCCCAGGACCTGCTAGGCAGGCCCAACATTGATGGTGCCCTTGTGGGCGGCGCAAGTCTAAAGGCGGCCGATTTCGCAGGGATAGTCATCGCTGCCGGTTAACCGTGTAGTTATTTGCTTCTAAACATAGCATTTGAGTTCATGCTGGCGCGCAGCCAGTGAGGAGGTTACCCACAATTGGCCAACCGATCTGTTAGAATTGGAATCATTGGCTGCGGTCAGATTGCGCAGCAGCATCTCAAAAACTACGCGAACATTCCGGAGGCTGATGTCGTAGCCTGTGCGGACATACTACCCGCGGCCGCAGACAACACCGCCGAACGTTTCGGTATACCCAACGTTTACTACACGGTAGCGGACATGCTGAAGCGCGACGACCTGGATGCAGTAGACGTGTGCCTGCACAATAACCTGCATGTCAGTGGTACCCGTGCAGTGCTGGAGCGAGGTCTCCACTGCTATTGCGAAAAGCCTATGGCAGGTTCATACCGTGACGCCGAGACCATGCTGCAGATCTCACGCGAAACGGGAAAGATGCTCCACATTCAACTCGGTATGATCTATTCAGACGAGGCAAGAGCAGCTCGCGAACTGATTGATGCCGGCGAGCTCGGGGAGCTCTATCATGCGCGATCCACTGGCTTTCGACGCCGCGGACGTCCATTCGTCGATGGCTACGGTAAACCAGCCTTTGTTCAGAAGCAGAACTCCGGCGGCGGAGCGCTCTACGACATGGGCGTCTACCACATCTCCCAAATCCTCTATCTGCTTGGCAATCCCACCATCACCCGCATAAGTGGCAACACGTACCAGAAGCTGCCGATGAATGAAGCACGGCGTGCAGAAGCGGGATACAGTGTAGAGGAACTGGCAACGGGGTATGTACGGTTTGAGGGTGACCTCACCTTGGACATCATAGAGGCATGGGCTGTTAACCTAGGAGGACTGGATGGCTCCTGCATTCTAGGAACACGCGGCGGCATAATCCTCAATCCGTTCAGTTTTCACCGAACCGTGGGCGAGGTTGATCTTAACGCCACCTCTAACCTGGAGTCTTCGCGATTTCGCTGGAATACTGTTCACGGCGAAAAAGAGCTCTTTACGAGTTCGCAGGCGCACTGGGTAGCGGCACTGCTTGGTAAGACTTCTCTTTTGCCAACTGCCGAAATTGCTCTCAACACCATGCTTGTCTCCACGGGGATATACCTCTCAGCAGAACGTGGATGCGAAGTCTCGGCAGAAGAGGTAAAATCTCATTCGGTTTCACTCGCGATACCGCTGTAGACTCGATTCAAACTGTGCAGCGTAAATTCACAACCTGAAGGTAACTAAGTATGGACGATGAACTAAAAAAACTGGCAGAGGACGAAATCTCGCAAAAGTTTGGCGATAAAGCCGGCGAAGCAGCAAGTGACGCTTTAGGTGGTAACACCGAGGAAGCTATTTCCAAGTTAGGTTCAATCTTCGGTATTGGCGGCCAGCACGGGGCCAAGGCCGATGATAACGACGACAAATCAGATGACGACAGCGGAACTGATGACGAAAGCAGCGATAGCGACGACAGCAACTAGGGTTGCGACCGTTTGCGCGTGGCTAAATGGGCACCAGCGGCTTCCAGTGCCGCTGGTGCCCTCGTTGTTTTGTTTGGTAAGTGCCAACCACAGTCAGCCACAAAATGTCGTTAGCCGATCACAGAGGTCTACGATGATAGACCCACCACTCCAGGCATAACAGACCTAATACCAACAATGCTGCGGCTCGCAAGACTGAATGCCATGTTAGATTAGCAGTACGGGCCGGACTCGGTCGCACGTGGAATGCGACGGATGGAATGGTAACCGTGTGCAAGGACCCAGCGCTAGTGGCGTTGCAGTTCACCGCGCAAATCCACGAATATCCGGGTGCGGTTGCACTGTAAAACCCTGCTCTGTTTGCTTTAATGTAAGGCTCGCCACTCGTGACGGGTAGCCTGACAGTGTGGTTATCGGGGTACTTTATCAGGACCTCAGCTCTACCTGCCGAGCTAGGCACCAGCACGCTTTCACCAGCCAGGTAGTTTGCAGAAGCTCCATCAACACTATTGGCTGTTAGCCATCGAACCGCGTTCGAAATGAGAATTGGAAAGCTAATCGAAACCAGGAATCCGCTGTCACTGGGATCGAAGCCAAAAAACAGCTGGCGGTTCCGTATGCCATTGCGCTCTATGACAAGGCTACCGCCCTGCGCGTCAGCCAGCGAAATGGATCCCTCTGTTGGCATCCCCAACAGGGAGTTGGAAAAGGTAACTGCTTCTGGGTCTACAAACTGAAGCACCGAGTTGTTTCTGTGCCAGTTGATGACGCTGGTAGAACCAGTTCGCGTTACAGTTGCTGCCGGACTTCTGTTACTTGTGCAGTGTACGAAGAGGTATGTTCCTGGCGGAAGTAACGCCGGTGCTTTATTGCAAAACACTACAGCATCGTATGACTTGCAGGCCGCAGCACCCGGATAAGAGTTTGCAGTCCCTAGGCGAACAGTTGGGTCGCTAAGAAGTGCCCGCTCTAAAAAGGCCGTTCCAGTCCCCACCATCAAAATGTGCCTCACTATTGGCGGCCGAATAACCAGTTGTGCAGTGGCAGCAGCGGGCAGCGCTCCAGCTGGCTTCAGCGAGACTTGCAATCGATGAGTAGTCGCAGGGTTGGGTAGCTGGTAAATCTGATGTGAATCTCCGTCAGGGAGAACGGTTATAGCGCGCGCATCTATGAGGACACCATCCAGGCGAATGGTCTCCACACTGCTGCGCGGTTCGTCGCCTGCATTATGAACAGCTACAAGCACCTGTAAACAAGAGCCATCTGGATTGTAGGCATAGCTGCAAGACGATATAAGTAATGCCACAGCCCGAGGTTGGCCCACAGTCACCACGTTAACGGGTATACGCTGCGCTTTTGCTGCATCCAGTGCTCGTGGTGAATACCGGTAAAAGCATCCGTCCGTAACCAGTTTAATAACGGGTGATCTATTTCCGTGCCAGGCTGCAGCAAGATTTGCAGCAAGTCCAATCGCACCTGCAACGTCCGGGGGAGTGTCGTCCGGTCGTAAGCCGCTTATGGCTGTTGCAACCAGGCGTTCGTCGTGAGTGAGCGGCGTTAACAGCTTAGCATGGGTGCCGGCTGATATAACCTCGATGGCGGTTGTAGGGCTTAAGCCCTGAAGTATTCGAGTGCACGCCTGTTTGGCGGCTTGCAATCGCGTCGTACCGCGGGAACTGGTTTGCATCGTCAAACCGGAATCAATTACAACAAACACCGCTCCGGCAGCGGAGTCGGACCGGCGAATAGCAGGCTGCGCAGTCGCTACTACTGCAACTACGATCAACAGACACTGAAGGAGATACAACGGAGAACACCTTAGCCGCTGAAACGGACTGTTAACAGTTTCGTTGCGCGCAAGGTTACTCCATAATTGGAGAGAAGCAACCGTCAACTGTCGCCGCCGAAGCTTTAGCATGTAGAGCAACGTTAAAACGAGTATTGCGGGCACTGCGAGCCAGAGAAACCCAGGCCGCAGTAAGACCATAGGAATTATAGGCTCCGGGAGATCACCTGCTGGATTTCAGGCTGATTGGCTGCACGGTTATTCACTTCCAGCGCCGTTACGCGGTTGCCAAGCGTCTGCAATGTGTGGTCGATCGACATGTCATATTGTGTTGTGGTGTCGCGCAGGTTCTTAACCTCCTCGCGCAGGCGCTCCAGCTCTGCACGCAACGCGGTATCGTTAACACCTCCGTTTTGCATCTGCATCTCAAGCATCTCTTTGCGATGGCTCGACATTATGGCAATTATAGGAACAGAAAAGATCATAACGACACTAACCAGGCCGATTAAATCACCCATCGTTAACCTCCCAAAGCGAGATCCAGAGCACTCTTCAGCGTTATTGCACCTGCGTACAGCGCCTTACCAATAATGACCCCTTCGATATTAGGACACTGCCGAGCGAGAACGACGAGCGTTGAGATATCGTTTGGACCCGACACTCCACCAGAGGCAATAACGGGCAAGGCACCTGCGCATCGTGCAATATCGGCTAGCGCAGGCTCGTTAACACCCTGCAGCATACCGTCGCGCGCTACATCTGTAAAAATAAATCGCTTTGCACCAAGAAGCGCCATCTTGCCGACGAACCGCCCTGCCGGTTCACCTGTGGTCTGCTGCCACCCGTGAATGGCTACTAATCCCTCTTTTGCATCCACTCCAACTGCGACCTTGTCACCGTAAACGGTAAACAGGCCCTGCGCAAGCTGATCATTCTGGGCTACTGCCGTGCCCACCACAACGCGGGTGACGCCTACATTCAGCATACGCTCTACCACCTCGCCATTACGCACGCCCCCACCAAACTGCACGGGCAAACCTACCTGGCGCACTATCTGGCGCACAACCTGCAGGTTGACTGCCTGTGGTGACCCCATGCGCGCGCCATCCAGGTCGACTACATGCAGCCATTGCGCTCCCTCTTCCTTAAAACGCTTCGCAATCTTAAGCGGGTCTTCAGAATAGGTCGTTACACTTTCAAATTTGCCCTGGCTAAGACGCACACACTTGCCATCTTTAAGGTCAATGGCAGGAAAAATAATCATGGTTTCCAGTCCACAAAGTTTTTGAGCATTACCTTGCCCACGGTTCCACTCTTCTCCGGGTGAAATTGAACGGCCATCACATTTCCCATCTCTATAGCGCAGCAGAACTCCACGCCGTGGTGCGACATGGCCGAAATGATCGTTGGATCTTTAGGTACAGGGAAATAGGAATGTACAAAGTAGACGCACGCCCCCTCATCCACGTTTCGAAAAAACCTGGTTGGCTGCGTAAAATGGAGCGTGTTCCAGCCGATGTGGGGAATTTTTATGCCTTCAGGTGCTGGCGCATCCGGGTAGAACTTTACAACCTTCCCGGCACAGATGCCAAGGCCTTCGGCAGAACCAAGTTCAGTGCTACTGTCAAACAGCAACTGGAGTCCTAAGCAGATGCCGAGAAATGGTTTTCCTGCGGCAGCTGCACTTCGCACGGCATCTGTAAGGCCCCGCTCATTCAGGTTTGCCATAGCTGCGCAAAAGGCTCCCACGCCAGGAAGCACAACCTTATCCGCAGCAACAATCACGTCGGGATCACTGGATATTACAGTATCCCCACCGGCGATCTGCAGTGCACGTTCTACACTGTGCAGATTTGCCATGCCATAGTCAACTATTGCAATCATTGGTGAGTGGCTCCGCAGGACTGAAGGGTACCACCACCTAACGGCGGTTACCTGCCAGACGCTGCTTGCGTGTCTATTTGTGGCCCGGGGCTGCTCGCGTTAGCCGCAGGAACCTCGGATCCGTCATCAATATGCTTTTCTATGGAGGTTAGGTTAGACGATATCTGGCGCGCATTCGCGTTGGTAACACTCATAGCCCAGTGGAGCGTGCCAAGCAGCACCACACTCAGCATAATCACAAGTACTACCCTAACGTATACAGGCCTATCGCCCCCAATTTCCTCAATGTCGTTGTCATCAAATTCTTCGTTCAAGGCAGATCTCCTCAGGTGTTATTCGAGTTCACCCGGTAGATCTTTAATATTCTAGAGTACCCCTTTAGTAGAGGGTATCCCCTTCACTCTCTCGCTGCGCGCAACAGCTGCTGCAATTGCACGACCAAATGCCTTAAATGCCGCTTCAACAATATGGTGGGTGTTTGCCCCCCTAATCTGTTGAAAATGCAGTGTAATGCCTGCATTTACGGCGACTGCACGAAAAAACTCGGTTGTTAACTCTGTTGTATAATCTCCCAGTTTGGGAGTAGGAAGACGAAAATCATCCACCAAAAATCCGCGTCCGCTTATGTCGAGAGCACATAGTACCAGTGCCTCGTCCATTGGCATAATGCACTGGCCCGCGCGAACAATGCCGACTTTGTCCCCAAGCGCGGACAAAATGACAAACCCCAGCGCGATGCCCACGTCCTCAACGGTGTGGTGATCATCTATGTGCAGGTCACCCTTGCAGTGCACAGTGAGATCGATGTTACCATGCCGTGCAATATGTGTCAGCATGTGATCAAAAAAGCCTACACCGGTCGCAATATCCGCAGTGCCTGTTCCATCAAGACTGGCTTCTACCTTTATATCGGTCTCATTTGTCCTGCGGTTTACTATTGCGGTACGTTCTGCCATTTTCATAGCTCATCCTCAAGCGATTTTTGGGTTCGTGCCTCTACCGCCTGGGCATGCGCTTCAAACCCTTCTGCGCGCGCCAGCGTTGTTAACAGGTCACCACATTTTGCAAGTTCCGTAGGCGTGTAGTAAATGAAACTCGACTTCTTGATGAACGTGCCTGTATGAAGAGGGCTCGAGAATCGCGCTGTACCACTGGTTGGTAGCGTATGGCTTGGCCCTGCGTAGTAATCGCCCAAC
The DNA here is from genome assembly GCA_021805405.1 of bacterium. Lineage (GTDB taxonomy): Bacteria > Armatimonadota > Chthonomonadetes > Chthonomonadales > Chthonomonadaceae > JAJZFK01. Next base: position 4,092 of record JAJZFK010000439.1, on the reverse strand, counting down.
GTTTGCGGCGAATAGTCGCCCATCAGGATTGCCCCCGCGTTTGTAATGCTCCCAAGGTAGGCAAAGGGATCCCTTACCATAAGCGCAAGGTGCTCGGGGGCACACGCATTCGCCAGTTCGCAGGCTTCATCCAGGTTCCGCGTAACGAATATCATGCCGTGAGAGTCTAGAGCACTCTTTAGGATCGCCTTTCTCGGCAGGGTTTGCAGTTGACTTTCAATCGTGGTGAGCACGCTCGTAACAAATTCAGCGCTATCTGTAATAAGGTAGCCAGCGCAATCAGCGTCATGTTCCACCTGCGTTAGCAAATCCATTGCAGCGCACACCGGATTTGCACCATTATCGGCCAGTACGCACACCTCGCTTGGCCCTGCCAGCATATCCATATCTACAACGCCCCAAAGCATCTTCTTTGCAATATTGACGTACACGTTGCCCGGCCCCACAATCTTATCGACCACGGGGATCGTCTCCGTACCCAACGCCATAGCAGCAATTGCCTGTGCTCCTCCCGCGAGAAAGATGCGGTCAACTCCTGCAATATGCGCTGCCGCAAGCACGGCGGGATGCGCCGTTGGCGAACACATAACGATCTCACCTACCCCGGCTGCCCTGGCAGGTATGGCGGTCATAAGCACGGTAGAGGGATACGCAGCCGTACCACCGGGTATGTAAAGACCCACTCGAGTAAGCGGCCGTATAACCTGGCCAACAACTCTGCCCGGCTTAACGTTCATCCAGCTTTGCGACTGCTGCATATCGTGGAACTGTTTTATATTTGCCGCTGCAAGTTCTAGCGCGTTACGCAGCGCCGGATCTAAATCGTTATAAGCGGCAGTGCACTGAGAGGAATCAATCTCCAGGGAATCCAGGTCCGGATTGTCGAATTTACGCCCCAAGTCTACAAGCGCAGCGTCCCCCTCCACCTTCACGCGAGTGATGATCTCGCGCACTGTAGACTCCACAGCAAGATTGTCCTGCAGAAGCTCACGGCGAACCATCCGCTTACAGTGCTCCAGACCAACTTCACTCACATATGTAACCTGCAAACCGGTACCTCCCCGCTTTTGATCCTATTTCTTGAAGTTGATTATACCCGGCCACTGCAGTTGGGGCCCGTTAGGTGGAGTGTGCAATTCTTACCCGCGTTTGTACAGTATAATAAAAGTACGTCCGCCTCATCATTATTAAGGAGCGTAATTTTACGTGGCAGAGGTTATAATCCCCCGCACGCCGGCACTTCCCGATGCACATGGACACTTCGGCCCTTACGGAGGCCGATACGTCCCTGAAACACTCGTGCCGGCCCTTGACCAATTAAGCGCTGAGTATGATGCTGCCCGCAACGATGCGCAGTTTGCGGCAACACTCACCAATCTGCTTACGCACTATGTCGGTCGGGCTACTCCGCTATACTTCGCGGAGCGCCTCAGCCAGGAATTCGGTGGCCGCATATACCTAAAGCGGGAAGACTTATGCCACACCGGTGCCCACAAGATCAACAACGCTCTCGGTCAGATTCTGCTGGCAGCACGCATGGGCAAACAGCGTATTATTGCGGAGACAGGAGCAGGCCAGCACGGAGTTGCCACAGCCACGGTTTGTGCCAGATTTGGGCTGTCGTGCGACATCTATATGGGTGAAGAAGACGTGGAACGGCAGGCCCTGAATGTCGCGCGAATGAGGCTTATGGGTGCTCGTGTTATTCCAGTTAGCTCTGGAACACGGACGCTTAAAGATGCTACAAACGAGGCCATGAGAGACTGGGTCACGAATGTGCGAACAACCCACTACATAATTGGCTCAGTGGTGGGTCCCCATCCCTACCCTATGCTGGTACGAGATTTTCAATCCATAATTGGCCGTGAAGCCCGCGAACAGGTTATGGCCCAGGAGGGCCGGTTGCCTGATATGCTCGTAGCATGTGTAGGAGGTGGTTCCAATTCAATGGGGCTCTTCTACCCGTTCATGAACGACACGAAGGTTAGATTGGTCGGGGTTGAGGCAGCTGGGCTTGGCATTACCACAGGTCGACACTGTGCCCCGCTCACTGCAGGTTCACCGGGTGTTTTTCAGGGTTCGGCCAGTTACCTCATTCAGGATGAGGATGGGCAGGTGGCACCTTCCCATTCCATCTCGGCTGGCCTGGACTATCCTGGCGTTGGACCGGAGCATTCGTGGCTTAAAGACAGCGGCCGCGCCGAATACGGCGCTGTCACGGACGATGAAGCATTGGGTGCCGTCAAACTTACTGCAGAACGTGAAGGCATCATCGTGGCATTGGAAACTGCGCATGCCATCGCTTACCTTGGAAACCTTAAGAGCGCCGGCCATATTAACACCGACACGCTCGTAATCGTTAGCTGCTCCGGCAGAGGTGACAAGGACATGATCACTGTAGCTCGTGAACTGCATCTCTAATACCTGTTTCTAGAAAAGGCAACTATATTTTATCCCTCGGCAGTGAAGCATGAGGGCCCAAACTCCTATGAACCGATTAACGCACAACTTCAATGAACTCAAGGCACGCGGCGAACAGGCACTTATCTGCTTCATGACCGCTGGAGATCCTGATCCGGACATAACCGTTGACCTTGCGTGTAGTCTTTACGGCGCAGGCGTCGACGCCATTGAGCTTGGCATCCCGTTTAGTGACCCACTGGCAGATGGCCCATCAATTCAGGCATCTTCTCAACGCGCGCTAGATACAGGCATGACAACTCGCAAGGCTATGCAGTGCGCGGCAAGAATTCACGACAAAGTGCCCGGGTTGCCCATTGTTCTTATGACGTACTACAATCCGGTGTTGCGCTACGGGATGCAGCAGTTTGCCCAAGACGCAGTAGCGAGCGGTGTAGATGGGGTCATTATCACCGATTTAACACCAGAAGAGGCCGCGGAGTGGCAGGGGCACGCCAATGCGAGCAATCTCGCAACGATTTACCTTTTGGCTCCCACATCTACGGAGGACCGGGTAGAGTCAGTCAGCAAGATCTGCTCTGGTTTTGTCTACTGCGTTTCACGTACGGGTGTGACTGGTGCACGTCAGGATGTACCACTAGACCTACAGGAGACGATCACCCGAATTCGTAAATTCACAGACTTGCCACTCGCTGTCGGTTTCGGGGTCTCTTTACCGGATCACGTTAAGGCAATTGGTGCGTTCGCGGATGGCGTAGTAGTTGGAAGCGCTCTTGTAGATCTCATCAATACAAATAGAGATAATCCCAATTTACTGAAAATCGCCTCCGACTATTGTGCTACCCTTAAAGCCGCAACTCGCAAACTGGATTCGCCCCAGGCTAAAGGGACAAGATGATCGCTAGCCCCCATAATGAATCCAGCAAAATTGTACGGGCAGGAGCTATTTTTGGCTGTCTCTCGGTGGTCATAGGAGCTTTTGGAGCGCATGCCCTAAAGGCCACTCTAGCAGCTAACCAGATGCAGCAGGTTTATGAAACCGGTGTGCAGTACCATGCCATTCACGCTCTTGCTATGATTGCCTGTGGAATACTGCTTGCCATGCGACCAGATTCCAGGAAATTCCGCATCGCCGCAATTTTATTTGGCATCGGAATAGTTCTATTTTCTGGCAGCCTTTATGTTCTGGCAGTTACAAATATTAAATTGCTCGGTATTATTACTCCGTTTGGAGGTTTTTGCTTTATTGTGGGTTGGATTTATATGGCGCTCGCGGCTTAACAGCTCGCCGATTCACCGCAGGAACACGATTATCTGCCCTTGCACAATGCCTGGCCTTTTGCCGGAAGGGGCGCTAAGTCGTCTTTAATAACCCGTGTAATGAGAAATAATTTTGGTCGTAGGGGTTCAGGATCTATGTATTTGCAGGCACCATGCCTGTACCGCGAGAGGTCATGTCTGTCAACAACGAAAGATTACGTTCAACCCTGTACACATAGGCACTGCTGATATTAGACGAATAGGAGGCAAACATTGATACGTACAACCGGTCGACTCTTTTCGAGGTGCGTACTAACTTGTGCATTGAGCCTGGCTTTACCCTATCTAGCCCTTCGAGCCAATGCAACCACTGTAAGCAATGTTTGCCAGCTTGATGCGAATGTTGTCTCA
>JAJZFK010000372.1 GCA_021805405.1 bacterium | reverse complement strand
TCTACTCCGAAACTGATGTAGAGAGACTTCGCCGCATACGCCGGTTAACCCAGGAAATGGGTGTAAACCTTGCAGGTGTGCAGGTGATTCTCGACCTTCTGGAGAGGTTGGAACAGTTACAAAGCGGGCGCGACACCCTTCATGCGAGAAGCCAGTTTATAGAAGAGCGAGTGCGCGACTTTATCGCCCAAAATGGTGGGCAGTTTCCCTGACTCACTACGTTAGGACCCTTGCCACCGGGGCCAGATGGACCGGAACTGATTTCTCCACCACTTCCCGGCTCCATACTCAGGCTGTTATCGCCTGCTCCCATTCTACTTGGCCCCATTGAGGAGCTGCAGACTGAACCTGAAGTAAAGAAGCGGAGCCGTAAAAAGCCTTAGGGCAGTCTGTGCGGATGGTCGCCTTAACCGGCAGTACTACCCTGCACCACACTGTGCTCGGCCACCGCTTGCCTTCCGGATTTTAGTTTTGCCTGGCGCAGGCTCATACCTGTGTATTCTACGCTGCGGGCCCACCTGCCATTGGCAAATTTATACGCGCTGCTCAGGCTGCACGGTCATACCTCGCGATGCACTGCAGATTCTCAATCGCCTGAGGCGGGTTGGCTGGGCGCGCAAAGTAGAAGCCCTGAAGGTAATCGGCACCTGCTTCCAGACACACGTCCACCTGTTCTGGAGTCTCCAGCCCTTCCATAATAACCTGGATACCAAGGTCTTTGGCGACCGCTACTACGTTGTGCAGCTCCAGGCGCACAGCGGACTGATGCACGGCATTCACCACAATATCCCTATCAATCTTTACAAAGTCCGGGTGTAGTTCACGAAGGTACTCTATAGAAGTATGCCCTGCTCCCATGTCGTCCACAGCCGTGCATACACCCCGTGAGCGGTAGTAATCCAGAACGAGTTTAAGGTGCGCCATGTCTTGAATTTTCTGGGTCTCAACGATTTCGAAGACCAGCGAACTCACGTTTACTTCATACTCACTCGCCGCGCGCATGGTAGTACGAAGGCATACTTCGGGGTCGTAGATCGTGTTTGGCAGGAAGTTGATGAAGAAACGCTGGCTAGAGTGTCGGTACGGTGCCGCGCTTCGTATGGCGCATTCTCGTGCACGTTGATCGAGCTGGTGCTGCAGGTGCAATTTCTCGCATGCTTCAATAATTGGCCAAGCCCCTATCACCTCATCGCTTCCTGGTCTACGCGCCCGCAAGAGCATTTCATAGGCAAAAAGGGAGGCATCCTTTGTACTCACAATAGGATGAAGCATGCTGAAGAGATGATCGTCGGCTAAAACTGGCCGCACCCACTCGTATTTCATGCGTTGAAGAAACGTGGAAAGCGGTCGACATCGTGCTGCAGCGCGCATCGTTGTGGCAGGGTTAACCTCGTGGTTAATCACAGCGGCACCAATGGACAGCTGGGTAATTTCGCTAAGTCCCTCAGTAAGTGAACGTATTACGTGATCATGCGCGGCGACCGAGACTGTAATTCCGGCATCGTTACGGCTAAATGCTATATTCGCGATTGTAAGCACTTTTTCAAGTACTGCCTCGGCATCGTGGTCATAGGGCAGTAGAAGCAGTGACGAACTTTCTTTCCAGCTCCCCGGCGGCACAATGTCGCATAGGGCACAGCCTTCAGCAGTACCAGCACAAGCGTGCGACTGCGAGTTGTGTGTACTTTTACACTCAGGCAATATCGTATTTCCCCTGGTCTTCAAGATTGTGTAGCGCAAGTAAATCAGGCGGTATCATGGTGCCCGCCGTGCTAGATAATAACATGTCTTAACAATTATCGGTAAGAAAAAGCCATGGCTTAGTACTGCTGCCAACTTTATTGAAAAAGGTGCGTGTTGAAAAATAGCCTCACCCAAAGGTGCCATGCGGACTGCAAAGGCTCGTTGCCGTAGTACAGCGATGGTGCGTTTACAAATCGCACTACACCGTACGGTGTTACCACACCGGCAATACTGCTTACCTAAGCTCAATACAACACGGCACTACTCCTGGTCAATGATTGAGAGAAGTAGTGCCGTGCGCCACCGATTTACAGTGCATGCTATGCCTGAGGCAACCATACACGCATTGGCCCCGGGGCACGGTTTGCCCACGCAAAATGGGGAATGAGTACCACTTCTGCGGGAACGGGTAATTCGCTACGGCGATAGTCGCTGTAGAGCGGCTCATCGCTAGACGGCGAAGGTACAACGGCTGCGGTGAGCAGAAGCGTGGTTACACCGCCTAGCAGCTGGCTAGAGTGGTGAGCCTCTACGGTTACGTTGGCAGGCAATCGAAGAGTTCGCACGTCGTAAAGCGGTTGATCAACCTGCTCTGCGCAGTACACCACTGGTCCACGCTGAATTGCAGTCTGGTGATAGTTGGAGCTCACAAAGGGATGCGCCGTAAGTTGCTGAACGGTAAGCGGAAGGTGCAGGCCAATAACGTCTCCACACGCTGCTTCCACGGTAACATAGGCTCCTGCGGCTACTTCCCGGCTGATGCCGTTCTGCGTGACGGTTGAACCTTCGGCCCAAACGGGAATGCGCAGGCAGAGGGTTACACTGCCAACCGCCTCAACTACCCGCACCTTAACGTCGGGCTGCCAGGGCATATCCGCCTCAACCGCAAGGCGAACCTTACCGGCGGTATCGGTTAGCTCAATGTCCATGTCGGCATACATATGCAGCCAGATTTTGCCGCAGCCCTGCGATGCAAAGTACCCAGGAAGCTGCGCGAGCAGCCGTGCTACATTAGGTGGGCAGCATGCGCAGCCAAACCATTCGCTGCGGCGGTGGGTTCCGTCATTCTCCAACGGATTCTCATAAAAGTAGTGCTCGCCGTCCAGCGCAAGCCCTGGCAGAACAGCGTTAATCATGGTGTGTTCCATTAGGTCGGCGAATCGCTGCTCACCAGT
>JAJZFK010000413.1 GCA_021805405.1 bacterium | reverse complement strand
AATTATTTGGCGCGCGGCGCCAGAAGAGTGCAGCCGCAGCGCTAATTGTGTCGTTACTGCTCATGGCGATACTATTCCTCACTGCGGTTCAGGCTGCATCAGCATGACGATGGACAGGGTGAAAAACAATGGACGATGAAATTCTGGAACAGGAAACTGCAGACACGCAGAAGCTCCTGGATGCGGGGTATGACGAGTTAGACAGGTATTCCCGGTGGATCGAAACTCATAGAAAGACCGATAACCGAACAGCTGAGCGATATAGCTATGTACTGGAGAGTCTGGTTGATTACCTGGCGAACTACCGAAAGACGGATTTTCGCTCCATGTCGGAATATGACGTTACCTGGTTCAGTTATTTCTACTTTATCCGCCAAAGTACGCCGGATGCTGCGATGCATGAGGCACTTATTGCTGCACTGTCTTCCTTTACAGAGTGGATGAAATATGAGTACGAGTGGGTTGCGCCCTCATGGCTTAACGCGCTTAACGCAGATGCAACAATGTACAATAGAAGGCTTGCTAGCTATCGTTCACTGGAAAACATGAGCGAAAGTGACTGGACTGAAGCGTTTGAGATTTGGTGCGCCGAACTTAATGACTATCTCGACAGCCGATGTATGCTTGTACCAACTGAAATTGCAAACGGAATAGGGTGGGGGAGTACCATGGGCTGGCGCGAGAAGGCACTTTACGACCACTGTGCCCGACGGTGGCAACACGAACGTGATAAGCGCGTAAACGGCGGGGCCGGCTATGAAGAGGTGAGGCAATCGCTTCTTGGTTCCTATGCAAGTTGGCTAGAAACGCCGCAGGAGCGCCTTGATATGGCTTCTCCTCGAGACGTAATTATGCTTGAACGAATGGACAATGACACTACGGAGGACGAGGAAGAGGATGACTGATCGCCAGGCAGAAGCGTCGATTACCCAGCAACAGGACACAATCTTAATTCTTGATTTTGGCGCCCAGTACACACAACTCATTGCAAGACGAATTCGTGAGTGTAATGTCTACAGCGAAATAGTACCATCAGATATTTCCGCTGAGGAGATTGCAGCCCGCAAACCGGCTGGCATTATCTTCTCCGGCGGTCCGTCCAGCGTCTTCGCGCAGGATGCTCCCTCGGCAGATAAGGCACTGTATGACCTAGGCATTCCTATACTGGGTATCTGTTATGGGCAGCAGCTTCTGGCAATAGACCTCGGCGGTTCTGTACAGCCTGCAAACGAGCGAGAGTATGGGCCGGCGACTCTGGAAGTATGTCTACCTGGCGCGCTGCTAGGAGGTGTGGCACAAACAGGTAGCTCGTTACCTTGTTGGATGAGCCATGGCGACAAGGTACTAACGGCACCTTCGGGCTTTACGGTGCTGGCCACCACCACTCAAACGCCTGTAGCAGCAATGGAATGCGAAGCGCGAAGGTTTTACGGCGTGCAGTTTCATCCTGAGGTTGAGCATACTCCGTTTGGTACTCAGATGCTTAGCAACTTCGTCCACAAAATTTGCGGTTGCAGCAGTACCTGGACAAGTGCGGGCATCATTGAGAGGGCCGTAGCCGATATACAGGCAGCGGTGGGGCCAACCGGGAAAGTAGTGTGCGGCGTGAGCGGCGGGGTAGACAGCTGCTGCGTTGCTGCACTGGTGCATAAAGCAATTGGAGACCGCCTTACGTGCATCTTCGTAGATCATGGGTTATTGCGTAAGGGTGAAGCAGAGCAGGTACGCGAAGATTTTGCCGCTGCGTTTGGAATCAACCTGGTATATGCCGAAGCCAGTAATATATTCCTTACCAAACTTAAGGGAGTTAGTGACCCCGAGCGAAAGCGCAAAATAATCGGGCGTGAGTTTATCAACGTCTTTCAGAAGCACGCCGAGTCTATTAAGGGTGTGCAGTTCCTTGCCCAGGGAACCCTGTATCCAGATGTCATTGAGAGCGGTGGCAGCAAACATGCGCAGGTGATTAAATCGCACCACAATGTGGGTGGACTGCCAAAACGAATGAAGCTAAAGGTAGTAGAGCCGCTTCGTCGCCTTTTCAAGGATGAGGTACGCGCAATTGGCAGCCAACTTGGGCTACCGGAGTCCATTGTGTGGCGTCACCCTTTTCCTGGACCAGGGTTGGGCATACGAATACTCGGCTCTATAACGAGGGAGCGTCTCGATCTATTGCGTGAGGCGGATGCGATATTCATGCAGGAACTGGTTTCATCGGGCCACTATCAGGCAATGAGCCAGGCGCTCGCGGTACTGCCGCTGGTACGTTCCGTGGGTGTCATGGGTGACCAACGTACTTACGCACACCCTATCATCCTGCGTGCGGTTACCACCGAGGACTACATGACTGCCCGTTGGGCGCGCCTGCCCTATGAGTTTCTCGAAAAGGTAAGCGCCCGCATAGTAAACGAGGTTAACGGCGTTAACCGAGTGGTATACGACATAAGCTCTAAACCGCCTGCTACCATCGAGTGGGAGTAGACGCTCGTGGATGAAACAACCTCCACACGATCGCAACTACCACCGCACCGAGTCCTGCCTTTTATCGATAGCAAGACCATCAAGAAGCGGGTAGGCGAGATTGGGCAGGAAATATCCGTCGCTTATCCGCAACATAACGAGCCGCTACTCCTGGTTGGAATTCTAAAGGGTGCCGCGGTCTTCCTGGCGGACCTGGTACGGGTAGTTCCACGCCAAGTGGAGTACGACTTCGTTGCTGTCTCCTCTTACGGTTCAGCTACTGCAACCAGCGGTGAAGTACGCATACTTAAGGACCTGGATGCATCGGTATCGGGTAAACATGTACTCATCGTAGAGGACATACTGGATACCGGTCTGACCCTAAGGTTCAGCTATCTGGTGGAGAACCTGAAATCGCGAAATGCCAAATCTGTAGGAGTATGCGTGCTACTAGATAAACCGTT
>JAJZFK010000409.1 GCA_021805405.1 bacterium | reverse complement strand
CCGTGGATCGGTGATTGTATTGGTAGCTGAGCGGCTGTTGGCTGTGAGCACTACCTGTGTACCGCGAGCGGACACGTGTCCGTCGCCATCCACTGTTACATCCACGATGCGAGCAATATCCGACGTGTTCACCAGCTTGATGTAAAGCGTACCGGTTTTGGTGTTACGCGTAACGTTGGTAAAGAGCGCAGCTGCCTTGCCAAGCGTGTAGTGCGGCACTACGTTACCGAGATAGTTGCTGAACATCACTTGTGCCCAGTAGGAAGGCGATCCGTAGGCATTAAGGCCATTGTAGCCTATGAGGTTCGTGCCCCACTGCGCGGCGCCTCGGTGCACCAGTACAAACAGTGGAGCGTATGACGAGATCACCACGACGTCGGAATTGCGCTCCATTCCAGTCATCCACGCCGCGTCGCCAAGAGCTGCGTTCATATCGGGGGTGGGGCGTCCCTCTTGCGAGGCCCACTCGCCCACGAATATCTTTGGCCCCTTGCGGCTGTAACTGTCGTACCGGTGAGCTGCATGCTCAAATGCGATTGGCGGCATGTAGTAGTGCTCATCGATCACATCTGGCACAACGGATTTAACCGCCGTGGTGGCTATGAGCTGCAGGTGCGGGTATACCGCCTTGATGGCGTGGTAGAATTGGGCAAAGCGGCCGTCATAGCTGTGGGATCTATCGAAGAAGTCCTCGTTGCCAATCTCTACGTACTTTAGCGGGAATGGCGCGGGATGACCGTCCTTTGCACGAATCGCACCCCATGTACTGGTGACTGGCCCGGTTACGTACTGTATCTCCTCTAGCGCAGATTTAACGAACGGTTCAAGTTTTGGTCCCGGTGGCACAAATTGACCCTGTAGTGAATACCCGGCATAAACGGCAAGTACAGGCTGCATGTGGAGATCCTGGCACCATTCCAGAAACTCCAGCAGTCCCAGCCCATCCGACGATCGATACCCCCATGGGCCCTGGTGCCCCGGTCGGTCCTGCAGCGGTCCCAGTGTCTTCTTCCAGTTGAAGCGTTCCTTTATGGTGTTACCCTCAAGGTAGTTGCCGCCTGGCAGGCGCAGGAAGGCAGGTTTCATCGCCGCAAGTGTCTTCATGATGTAGGGCCGGGTTCCATTCGGTCGGTTGTTGAATGTAGGCGGCTTTACAGATACCAGGTTGAAGTAGACGTTACCGGTGCCATTGGTAGTAATGACGAAGCGGTTGGCAAGCGAGGCTGTCATGGTGCCCGTTTTTAGCGTGGTGTGGTACCAGTGCCAGGCTGTGGTAAGGTGTGCGAAGCTGCCGGAAGCGTATATTCGCGAACCGTTTGCGGCCTCAAGTGCTACTCGCAATGCGCCATGAAAGCCTGCTGCTGCGCGGGCAAAGAAGGAGACAGCATACTGTGTATGCGCTCGCAGCGGAATGCCCCAAAACCCATCATTCGCCACGCCTGCTTCGGCGCCTGCGTGCCCTGGCTCGGCGTCGAGCTTGAGGCAGGTGGTTAACGCTTTGTTAATGGGATGCGCGGTATCCAGGCTGATAGTTCCTGTGCCGCCGCCCGTGGTGACGAGGCTCCAGTGTACGGGCGCAGAGGCGTTATCCTTGAATATACGGTTCTGGACAAGCTCGGCATAGATACCACCATCATAGGAATGGTTAATCTCTTCGGTCATAAGGCCGTAGAGCGTGGGGCTTACTTGCACTGCAGTTTCGTTAGCTTGAATTGTGAGGGGAATAGGACCTGCATCAACCACTTCGCCCAGCCTGCCAGCTTTGGCAACCATGGGGCCGGCTACGGCGGCAACTTCGGCGGGTGTGAGGGCTGCTTGATAGGCGCGCACATCCTCAATAGACCCATTCACCCAGTCTACTGGCCCACTGCCAAAGCGACCTCGGCCGATTGCCATTGGACCATGGACAGGCAGAGTAGCGGTACAATGCGCACTGCCCTGCAGTTTTCCATTGACATAAAGCTGTATAGTATGACTGACAGCGTCGTAAACACCGGCGAGATGGTACCACTTTCCCGGCGTAGGCACGTCGGTGGAGGAGACAACGGCATTGGGCGCATCCTCGCCGTGGTGGGTAACCACAAATCCAAACGTATCCGTGTCCTCGCGCAACTGCAGGAAGAACCCGCTTTGCACCGGGCCGTCGTCGGATACAAAAGTTTGCCAGCCAGCCAGATGATCTACCTTCACCCATGCTGTCACCGTATAGCTCTTGCTAATGTCGAGGGGCGGGTGAGCTATTTGCAAACAGGCGTCTCCATGCAGGTATAGTGCTTGTTTTCTAACAAATCCTGGGCCCCACAATATCGTTCCAACTTGCCGTATTGTGTTTGCATCTGCGTCACTTTGAAGAGCAGCTGCCTGTGCGGTACCATCCAGTTTCCACCAGCCAGATGGCGACGGACTACCCTTAGCCAGGCTTGCACCTTGCGCGAGGCAGAGACCTGCCGCCCAGGTAGTGGCTAGAAGCGACTTCCTGGCAGTTGATTTCAACGTCATGAAAACACTCCTGTTGCGCTGTCGTACAACAGCAATTCGGTCTTAAGTCCAGATTGAACATCGGCGTTCTAATTCCGCATCTATTTCCAGATGTTTTTTACTACCCTATTGTAGGGGAATTGTCGAGGGGAGAGGCGCCTTAACAACCGATTAGAGGGCTGCAACAGTGGGTGTAATGGAGGGTTGCCAAAGATGACCGCGGTTAAAGGAGGTAGTTAGACCGTGACTTTGCGCTTACCCACGTGCTACGGTTTGGGATGTGTCAAAAGCGAAAGGCGGGTGTATTCGTGTCTAGACACGAATACACCCGTTGTAACGATGCCGAGTGACTACTTGTGGTCGTTTACTACGATCACATTAACCGACAGTGGCTCTAGATGCACCCTAAATGTGCTGCCCAGGCCTTTGATGGGCACCTTTACCGGCAC
>JAJZFK010000214.1 GCA_021805405.1 bacterium | reverse complement strand
GTTTAGTACGTACCGGCAGTAGTTACTGCCAATGAATCCTGCACAACCGGTAACTAGCAGATTTTTCAAAGCCTAAACTCCGAGCCGATCTCCTCATGGCGTATCTCATCCACGGGTTCCTTTTTCCCAAAACCCGCATACAACTGGTTGGGGAAATTGAGAACAGTAGCGTCACCGTCACCTACATTTTCGTATGCGTGCACAACGCCTGGTGGCACCACAACAAACGTAGGATTATTTTCACCGCACAACATTACCGACTTGGCAGGTGGCAGCCCGGGCCTATTCTCCCAAAGCGTGACGCGAAACGTACCAGAAAGAAATGCAAATCCATCGGTTTGATCTCGGTGCTCATGAGGACCGCGTGCTACGCCGGGATGTGTAAGCGATACATAACCCATGACTGGCAAAAAACCTTCCGGCAGTTCATCACATCTATAAAGTTCTGTAAGCCATCCACGGCTATCAGTAAAACGGCCCAGCTCCTTAACAACGACGCCGGGTATCTCGGTTGACATTATCGCTCCTTAAGTAGGTGAAAAAGATACTTGCCATAGGGAGTGTTCAGCATAGATCTCGCGCTTTCTTCAACTTTGTCGGCAGATAGCCAACCCTGCTGAAATGCAATTTCCTCAAGGCAGGCAACCTTTAAGCCCTGCCTTTGCTCAATGGCTTGAATAAAATTGGATGCCTCAACTAAACTGTCGTGCGTGCCGGTATCCAGCCAGGCAAAGCCTCTTCCCAATTGCTCTGCGTAAAGTTTACCCTCTCTTAAATATGACAGGTTAAGATCGGTTATTTCCAGTTCTCCACGAGCAGAGGGTAACAGTTCACCGGCGATGTCACACACCCGGTTGTCGTAGAAATACAGGCCCACCACTGCGGTGTTTGACTTGGGTCGTGCGGGTTTCTCCTCGATCGAAATAACACGATTGTTGCCATCGAGTTCCATGACACCATATCTGTGAGGATCGCCAACGTGGTAACCAAATATAGTCGCGCCATCGACACGTTCCGAAGCCTGCGCCATTAACTCTGGTAAGCCATTACCGTAGAAAAGGTTGTCCCCCAAAACGAGCGCGGCAGGGCTACAACCCAGAAATTGCCGGCCAATTATGAAAGCCTGGGCAAGACCATCTGGTCGCTCCTGCACGGCATAGGTCAAGGATACACCGAAACCTGAGCCGTCACCTAGCAACCGCTGGAACAGTGGCGTGTCGTAGGGAGTAGAAATTAAGAGAATTTCGCGAATACCCGCCAACATGAGAGTGGCTAGCGGGTAGTAAATCATCGGTTTATCGTAAATGGGAAGTAGTTGTTTGGAAACTGCCAAGGTGGCAGGGTACAACCGCGTACCACTGCCACCCGCGAGCACAATTCCCTTTCGAACACTAAATGACATCGGCGAAGCGTCGTTCCATTCGCTTAAAGTTAATCGCGCCCACTAAAAACACTCCTACTGCAGCAACCAACGAGTATACTACAAATCCCGAAGGAAATGTACCAACTCCCAGCAGAGACCATCGAAACGCCTCAAGAAGCCCCGACAACGGATTGAGCATGAAGAAGGTGTATGTGTGCGGCGAAACCTTCTCTTTTACCATCAAGAGGGAGTATGCTACTGGGCTGGCATACATCAGGAAGTTGAGGAGCACCGGGACAATGTACTGCACGTCTCTATAAGATACCATAAGCGCACTAGTAATTAGACCGCCGCCCACTGCCAGTAGCATAATTGCGCCCAACCAAACAGGCAGTAGAAGAAGGTGAAGCCCGGGGTTCACATGATAGATCAGAATAAGAACGACCATCATAGCTAGGGCTACTAGAAAATCTATAAGCGCTGAAAAAATCGTCGAAATCGGCAGAACCAGCCTGGGAAAATAGACCTTGGAAACGAGCTGTGTATTCTGGAGCAAGCAACTGCTCGCCCGCGAAAACACGCCGTTAAAAGCGCCCCAACCTAACTGTCCTGCAAAGGCGAAGACGATATAAGGCAATCCACCTGGTGCAGTTAACCCTGCCACCTTTCCAAAGACGAAAGTCATGATTCCAGCAGCCAGCAATGGTTGCAGAACAACCCAGATTGCACCAAGTGCAGTCTGCCGGTACCGGAGTTTTACGTCTCTACCCGCTAGAGTAATGAGCAGGTCTCTAAACTGCCAGACCTCCTCAAGGTGGAGGTTTGCCCAACCGACTTCCGGTTTCAACGTTACCAGTGGTTTCGGATCCGTGTTGTTAACTGCAACTGTCAACTGCTTTTTCCTTTCGCCACCAGAGAATCCACATCTGGCATGATCTGATTGATAAATGACTTTAACATGACTACGCTGGTTGGTGAATCATCGGCCGTCAGCCGTACCACGAGCGAGCCTCCCTGTTCGCCGGTAATCAATCGTCTAAGAGCATACATCTTCTCAAGATACGCCAAACCCATTCGGCTGCCCAGTGCAAATCCACCGGGGAAGAAGTACATAAAGTCCTGCTTGGCACCATCGCGCTCTGCCGTTATAAAACGGATTTGCTGATGATCCTGCGTCCATGCCGTTTCTTTAGACAGAGTGTAACCGTGTGCCGGAAAGCAGACGTTGGGGTCATGAAAGTCAGCATAACTGGGACCAGTAATAAGACAGAGGAAGATCTGTTTGCCCTCTGGATTACGGTAGACGCGCTGCAAAAGTTTGGCAGTGGGTATTGCCTGTTGTATGACAGGGTCTACGGGCACATTCGCACCAGAGACCCATTGGCCCTCAACACGGGGAAATGTGTCGATAGGAAGAGGCTTAGGATGTGCGTACTTCAGCCGGGGCAGCGCATGCTGCGCAACAATGCCTCCTAGTAGTACCGCGCAAACTAATCCTGAGAAAATCGTGTCTTTTCGCATCCTAGCCTCCTTCCTACCGAAACAAACAGTACGCATGAAAGCGCTAT
>JAJZFK010000253.1 GCA_021805405.1 bacterium | reverse complement strand
TGGCTTGTATGTGAGCTTCTCCCGGGAGGAGGCTTGCATGAGGGGGGAGGGGGGAGGCAGGAGCTGGACATTGCTTACAGGCGATGTGTAATTGTCTTGAAGCAGCGGGTTCAGCTGCCCCGGCTGAGCACTGGCTGTCCCTATCGCTACCGCTACGAGCAGGGTGAGACGGAGTTGACCGCCCATGATGAGAGGATTACGAAGTATGTCTATGTGAAACCAGCAAATCGAGCCTGAATGTCGAGGGGGTGGGGGACGGGGTGGACGGTGAATACTTATACTCAAGCTCGAACTCCACTCCACGTCTTACTCGTACAGTACTTGAAGCTCGAACGTACCTAGACGTGGAAGATAACTTGCCCAGCCCGGGATACTGTACGGCAATGTTCGCGCGCATCGACATACCGATCAATCACGATGCGTCACGTCGGATGCTCATGTTGGAGCTGCCTGCCTCGTGGACTCGTAGAGCCAGGAAAATGTGCCATTTCGTCTCCAGGCGGTGCATCAGAACGCGGGGTAGGTACGAAGTAGGTAGGTAGGGTAGTCAAGCTGGGAAGTGGGCGGCGGTCGGAGAGCCAGAGTCGTTAGACGTTCGCGAACGGGACGGGAGCTACGGATGAGCAGCCACGCGATGATTGGCACAAGAACGGCCCGATTAAGTGGCACCACTTCTTGATCCTGGCCCGTACCTCCAACGTACTTGTACCTACCTACCTTACTTTTGGACAGAAATCGAGGGCTTCTTTCTGTGGTATTAGCTATAGAGCTTGAGTTTTGGTGAACAACCCATCTTAAAGTATTCCTCCTTATGATGGTTAAAAGCTTCGTAAATACTTAGTGTTCACGTATAGACATCAGACTAAATAGGCTAGTTTATTCTAATACAAAGGGCCTGCCCTGGTTTAAAGTCTTGCTTTACAAATCCAGTTAGATTTTGGAGAGGAAAGCTTGGACCAGGTCGAATACTTCAAACCTTCTACCGTCGTACGTAGTATGTCAAGTACCGATAAAAAGCCGCACACGACAATTGCGACAATTGTAATAACGGCCCGATTACTTGATCCTGTATTACCAATTCCTCGCCCAAAGGGGGGAGGCGTTCGAGGCGTTATCGAACTATGCGTGCAGTGGGATAGAGCGGGGAAGTGGAGCTACGGCGGGGTAGCGCCAAGAGATTGGATCGTTCGGCTTGCGGTGCGTCATCGCCGTGTACTTGGCAGTTGCTTGGCAGTTACTGGGCAGTGCCGATAATCCGCGGCGGGGAATTATGAAGGTCCGCCCCCAGCCAGAATCATACGTAGTGTGGGTAGGTAGGCTCGGTAGGTACTTCGTACCAGGCCAATCCTGTCCATATCCGACTACTTATACTTGGTAGTAGGACCGATTTACTGCATGCGCGTGTGGCTTAGTCCTACACTACAAATGATACTGACATGGAGCACATGGAGCATTACTCGGAATGGTGGACGAAAGTGCAGCGGTTCTTGTACAGATGTTTAACGTAGCATCGGGCCCTGCGCTAGTAATAATGCGTCTTGCGAGCGGGTTTCCTTTTGCTTCGACTTACCAAAGTACGAACCTCTGAATACGACCGCCCCTCGAGCGCCCATCTGGCGCGCGGCGATCAGAGGTATGTTGTCCTAGTGACGGGCGTTGTGTGCGCGGACGTCGATCCAAAGAATCTTGTGGATTATGGAGCGCTTCCTGACGGGACTTGGAGGAAGACGTCTCTACTTGAGGGGTGAGGGGTTGGCAGTGCGTTGTGCCCTGAAATGCGATGGTCACTGGAGCCCTGGAGAGAAGCAGTGCGTGAGTGAGCTCTACTTACGCAACTATTAATTAAGCTCTACTTATAACTTTTAATTGTAAACAGAGCTGAATTAATTAATTAATAGTTAACCATTCAACTTAAACCAACGTTGATTCACCCGTTAATTCACCTTCGCTCATTGACCTTACTCTTGTACTTTCCCCGAGGCTCCTCTAATGACGTCAAAACCGTTAGAACCACACTCAAACAGGGCTGGGCATGGGTGTACCCGGATCCCCCCAGTGCGGTAGCGGGGTAAATATCCAGCTTTTTAATCCATTACTAGGTTAGACATCCAGGTGATGGCTGGCGACCCCGGCGGATATCCGAGTGTTGCTGGGTGCCCCATTCGCATGGGAATATATATAACCAATAAGAGGGCCAAAATATTTCGCTTAGAATCTAGAAAATATTATCTAAGTGCCCGCCTTTGACTTACTGTAGTACTAACACTACTATCGATACCTTCAACACCATGCATGCCTCCAACTCTATCCTTATAGTCTTTTGTTAATTCTACGGCCTTAGATAGCACTGTTTTTCGGCACTTTTACATTGATCGGAAAACCTAGATTATTACCCAGGAATTTCTTGAAAGAAACCGATATTCAGCTGGATACAGCGAGCTAGATGGGTATATTTACCCGGCAAATTCCCACGGAGAATGACGGGGTTACCCAGAATCGCGCCCAACCCTGACGTCAGAAGGGGCATCCAACGAAGAGAGGTTGCTGTTGCATTCGCCACAGTTGCGCTGCATTCGCCCCACTACCTGTCTCGTGAGTAGCACGTGAAAGTATAGAGTGTGGCGAATAGAAAACCCCTTAAGCGATTGGCTCGTATTCTAAGCAACGAGAGCCAATCAGGTTTGACGCACGAACGCTTTTTGTCACTGCACGCGAAAAAATCCTTTTACATAAATGCCCTGTTTAGGCACTGTGGAATAATGCAAACGGATAAATTAATGAAACCGGCACATGACTTAGTGTCAGACTAGTGGCAGTTCCGTCCTTTTCATACTTCGTACATGGCCGAATGATTCAAAATCCGGCGTCTGAGCGCAACCGTAGAAGCTTCTAGGGCTACAAGGGTAACACCCAATAGATTTATACGCTGCTT
>JAJZFK010000483.1:5487-12001 GCA_021805405.1 bacterium | reverse complement strand
TGACCATTCAGCTGGGCAGCGACATGGTGGATTGATGGCGACTCTCATCGCACCTAACGGGTAGAAGCCATTTGGGCACAGGTAACTCATAACGACAGCCCTCCTCGTTGAAGGAGGCTGCCGTTTCTGCTTACACTCCTCGTTAGTGAGGCTTCACAGCGGGTGCAGGCATTGCTTTAAGAGGTGGATATGCCTTCACGGGAAAAGCAGGATGCGTAAGCTGGGGCAGGGGATGCGTTTTCATCTCGTTTTTAAGGTAGGTAATCGCAGCATCCAGTTGAGGATTATCTCCTGCCATAACAGCCGCTGGATTCTGGCGTACAATCATATTTGGAACTACGCCATGGCCTTCAATAACCCAGTGCGTACCATTTTTGCCGGATACCCATTCACCATAATTGGGTACAAATATCTCACCGCCATCGATGAGGTGGTATCCGCCGCCGCTTCCAACCTCGCCACCCCACGTCCTGGTACCAATTACTGGCCCCATGTGAAGGCGCTGGAATGCATCTGCAAACTCTTCAGCATCCGAACCGCTATAGCGGTTACAGAGTGCTGCCGCATAGCCACCAAATCCAAAGTCATACCTGGTCCAGCTTGCACCGTATCTGGGCTTGAAGTACGAGAATGGACGAGCGTTCATCTGCACCAGAAGCTGACCGGAGATATACCCTCCGCCGTTATTCCTAACGTCGTATATGATCGCCTTGGCTTCCTGGTTGTTTGCGTAGTAGTGCTTGGCAAATTCCTCCATACCGCGGTTTTCCATGTCTGGAATCTGGATGTACGCGAATTCTGGGCCACCATGGGTTTTTACGTATTCATCCTGAACATGTACCCAATGGTAGTACTTAGCCAGCTGTTCCTGTCCTGCATTTAAGGGTTTGACGTAGATAACTCTCGAGCCCGTGTTTGTTGGAGTAGTGTTGACGGTTATCGCAGTTGTTTTGTTGGCGGTGTCGATGAGTAACTCTGTTAACGGCTCGGTGGTTAGAACAGGATTACCATTTACGGCCAGTATGTAGTCGCCCACATGAACGTTAAGACCTGGAGCAAGCAGCGGGGACCTAACTGAAAGGTCGTAACCGTCGCTATTGTACAACCGGGATATTTTCACTGCATTTGTGTTGGGCACTGCCTCAAATGTGCCACCCAGGAAGCCATTTGGCACATCTATTGAACTTGTGCGTGAGTCTCCACCAAAAACATAAGCGTGCCCAGTGTTAAGCTCCGCAAGCATGTTGCCAAGGATATAGTTAAGCTCACCACGGTCTTCAACGCCGGCAAGTTGGGCTACATATTTCGCCTTTACCGCCGGCCAATTAAGCCCTGCCATGTTAGGATCGAAGTAGAAATCGCGCATGATGCGCCAGGATTCGTTGAAAATCTGCTGCCATTCGGCCCGTGGACTCACCTGTAGCCTATAGGACGCGAGATTAACCGCTCCGGTAGACGAGGGGACCGTAGCAGTAGCCTCGGCATCCATTATTTGATCGTTGTTACCACGGGAAATCAATAGTTTCTTGTTATCCGCACTCAGCTGGAAGCTACTTATTCCCTGTGCGATAGTAGTCTGTTTGCGCGATTTAAGATTGAGGCTAATAAGATCGGAACCACTCTGTACATACAGCCTGTCGTTTGCAAGACGGACGCGTCCATAGTTCCCTCCCGGAAGTGGCGTATCGATGACCCGGGAGGCAAAGTCCGTTGTGTCTATCGTTAGTACCTTAGTTTGCACGGCGGTCTTGCTTTTCGGAGCTGGTTTGGCAGCCGGAGTACTGGTATTCTCCTCCTCATTACGTGCAAGAAATGGCGATCCCACCGTTGAATTGAGAGCCAGAAGCGTTGGCCGACCAGTTTTTGAGAAGGACGGAATGCGACCCCGCATGCGCGCTGCATTAAAGTCACGATCCGCTATGTAAGCAAGGTACTTGCCGTCGGAACTGAACGTCGCTCCGTAACAGTTCATGTCATGTGGTGTCACCTGCAAATTTTTGCCCGTTGCAATGTTATATAGAAGCACCGCAGACTGCCAGTTGGGCAGGGCGTAGGTGTAGGTAACCCACTTACTGTCTGGGCTGAAGTGATAGTTTGAGTTGTAGTTGTTATAGGAACCTGCTCGATCGGATTGAGCGATGAGAGTCGTCTTTCCTGAAGCAGCGTCTACCAGCATCGTGCGCATGCTGCGGTCGCCAAGAACAATCAGTTTAGAGTCTGGTGACCAGACTGGCCGTGTAAATGGACCCTCATGTTTGTGCGTCAACTGGCGAGGAACACCGCTGCCATCGGCTGCTGTTACCCAAAGCTCCTGGTTGCCGCTCCTGTCACTTACGAACGCTATCCACTTTCCATCTGGCGACCACACCGGGAACCATGAACGGGTTCCGGGAAGTGGGGCAATGAGGTGCATCACTCCATGAGAAGCCGGAACCGTTACAAGCTGCCCGCGCGACTCAATCACAATACGCTTTCCCGTGGGCCCTATAGACGCCCAGTGCAGCCACTTTTGAAGATGAACAAGGTACGGCCGGGCGTGCAGGTGATCGGAGTAAATACGGAAGTCAACGCCTGTAGTCTTCTGAGTTGCAGGGTCATAGACCGCAAGCATGTTGTTGTGTTCTAGAACGATGCGATGACCATCTGAGGATGGGTACGAACCGGCATAGTGAGTAAAATGCGTCACCTGCGTGAGGTGGTCGGTTTTAGTGTTAATGCGGAACAGATTTGCAATACCTGCCAGTTCCGAGATGCAGTAGAGCTTGCCGTTGCACCATACCGGTGTTGTGCTAATGCCTGCAAAGTTGGTGAGGCGTCTAAACGTGTGGGTTTTGAGGTTAGTGAGCCAAATATGGTCGGCTTCACCGCCCTGGTAGTGATACCAGTGCTGCCAGTCCGCACTGACTGGCACATACGCCATATGCAAACCATCCGGCGCAATTGCAGCAAACTCGCCTTGTGGCACGGGAAGCAGGACAGGCTGTCCGCCCTGCTCGGGCACGGTATAAAGCCGGTTGTGCTGCATGCTGCCTTCGTATGACCGGAAAACTACGGACTTTCCGTCAGGTGTCCAGCCA
The DNA here is from genome assembly GCA_021805405.1 of bacterium. Classification (GTDB taxonomy): domain Bacteria; phylum Armatimonadota; class Chthonomonadetes; order Chthonomonadales; family Chthonomonadaceae; genus JAJZFK01. Next base: position 8,924 of record JAJZFK010000483.1, on the reverse strand, counting down.
AGGCTTTGCGCCGAGAAGCTTGAGTAGGTTAACCGTTTTGGTGTGCCGCCGCTCGTGGGCATTGTATAGACATCATAATGTCCGTCATAATCAGCCGTGAACGCGATAGTTAGGCCATCCGGCGAGAAATGCGCATCTGTCTCGGTACCAGGGGCGCTTGTGATGCGCTGTGCGGTATCAGTCTTGAGATTGCCTAGCCAAAGATCACCCTCGGCAGTGAATATCACTTTGTTGCCGTGAATATCTGGCGCAAAGGAGAAAGCAGGGTGTTCGGATTGAGCGTGGGTTAAACCGCAGCTAAGCGAAGTAAAAGCGAGAGCAGCGAGCAGGCGGAGATTCATGTGGACAGAGCCCTTTCAGGTTGAAGGTAGCCAAACTGCATACCATACTGGTGTTGTTAGAGTTGATCCTCAACGGAAGCTGGCCACCCGGTTAGAGTGGCCACATTTTTCTACGGATGATTGGTTCCGAAGAATTCTTGTAGAGCCTGTATAAGACCCGGGATTGTATGCGTTGGTGCAACGATATTGGGGTTCATACCATATTCGCGCAATGTTTGTGCCGTTACGGGGCCAATAGCCGCAATGGTGGGACTTGCAACGGATTTCATGAGTTCGGCATTGGTGGTGAGCTGGAGGGCTGCCACAAAATTGTGAACCGTAGACGAGGCGGTGAACGTCAGCACGTCGAGTTTGTTTCCCAGTAGCAGGTCGCGTACCTGGTCAGTTTCGGACTCGGGGGCAACGGTGTTGTAAGCTGAAACTACGTCGACTATGGCCCCCATCTGTTTTAGTCTGTCTGGAATCACGTCACGTGCATCAGCGGCTCTAGGCAGTAGTATGTAACTGCCGCCAAGATCGCTGTCATGCCACTCGTCCACAAGGCACTCCGCTACTGCGTTCGTCGGCACGAAGTCTGCCCGTATTCCAAGACACTGCATCAGCTTATCGGCTGTAGCAGGACCAATTGCAGCTACTTTGCAACTAGCGAGAGCGCGTGCGTCCAATCGGTTCGCTGCTAACTCTGCGGCAAAAGGCTTCACGGCATTCACGCTTGTAAAGATAATCCAGCGATATTTGCCTACATTGGCAACTGCGTTGGCAAGAGCCGTAATGTCGACTGGCGGCGCAATTTTGATGGTGGGAAATACAACTGGATCTGCACCCTCCAGCCTCAGTGTATCGGCAAGGCTGCTTGCTTGCTCGCGTGCACGTGTTACTAGTATCCGTTTTCCAAAGAGCGGGCGAACGTCGCCATCATCCCACCATTGCAGTTTTTCGCGAAGATTTACAACATCACCAACCACGCAGACGGCTGGTGGAGTGATTGCAGCTGCCTTTACTAAAGACACGATTGTGGCGAGCGTACCCGTTACCACCCGTTGCGAAGGCCAAGTACCCCATTGAACGAGAGCTACGGGCGTTTGGGGCGAACGCCCATGTTCCTGCAGCCGCGCGGTAATGTCATCCAGCGCTTCAACGCCCATCAGAAAGATGAGAGTATCGGCGGCGTTAGCTATGTTCGCCCAATTTCGGCGACCCTCCGCCACGCCTGCAGCGCGAGTACCGGCTTCGCCTTTGTCGTCACGTTCATGTCCCGTAATCACAGCAAATGAGGATGCAGCGTCCCGGTGGGTTACTGGTATGCCAGCGTACGCAGGTGCAGCAATGGCAGAGGTTACCCCAGGCACTACCACAAACTGGACATTGTTGGCTCTGCAGAATTCTGCCTCCTCACCCCCGCGCCCGAATACAAAAGGATCTCCGCCCTTTAAGCGGGCAACCTGTTTACCGGCGAGAGCGCGCTCAACGAGCACCTTGTTTATATCGGGCTGCAACATGGCGTGGTGTGCGCTGGATTTGCCTACAAATATCATTTCGGCATCATCTCGCGCACACTGTAAAAGTGACGGATGAGCGAGGCGATCGTAGACAATGACGTCTGCCGTTTGAAGGATGCTTTTGCCTCGCACCGTAATTAGCCCGGGGTCACCAGGGCCAGCGCCAATGAGGAAGACTGTGCCAGTGGTCATCGTGCGCCACGGCTGTTTGAGGTGATAACCATCCACACAAACCTGGGAAGTAGCATAACTTTACCGATCTTTTTGGGGTTTCCCATCACGCGCCACAACCATTCCAGTTTGAGCCGCTGAAACAGGTGCGGTGCACGCTTCACGGATCCACTAAGAACGTCAAATGTGCCACCAACGCCAATAAACACAGACGCGTTGATCAGGTGCTTGTGCGATGCTATCCACTTCTCCTGCCGCGGTATTCCCATTGCCACGCACAGAATATCGGGGCGTGCCGCGTTGATTTCGTCAATAACGGCTGCAACCTCGGGTTCCTGAAAATAACCGTGCTGGGCACCCGCAATGTGCGCACCCGCATACCTATCTGCCATGCGCTCGCAGGCAAGCTGTGCTACGCCTGGAGCAGCGCCTAGGAAATAGAGAGAGTAGCCCTCGGTGACAGAGTGTTTGCACAACTCTTCCACCAACTCTACGCCAGATACACGAGCTACCATTGCTGGATCTTTTCGGTGTGCTGCCCATAGAATGCCCACACTGTCTGGCGTAACGAGCGAGGCATCCTCCACAATTCGCCTTAATTCCGAGTCTGTTCTACCCATAACGGCCATGGAAGAATCGGCGGTGATAACATGGTGCTTGGCGTCGCTAGCTACAAACGAGGCAATTGCCGCGAGCGCGTCATCCATTGAACTGCAGTTTACAGGTATATCTAAAACCTTTACTGGCTGCATATGGGCATCCGAAGTGATGGCGGTCATTGGCTGCGAAGGTGTCCTTGTTGCGACCATAGGGTCGGATATAGAGTACAATAGTCGTCAGTACATTGATAAGCGCGGGCCTTAATAGTAAGTATACCCGCTGAAATTCCTTAACCAAGAAGGACGGAAATAGACGCTTGCAGATAACGTCGAGACGACTTGCTCGTGAGTGGGCCGTGAAAATTATTTACCAGCAGGATGTGGGTCATACCACGCTGGACGATGTATTATCTGGGGCGCTCAACCGCCTCAGAATGGAGTTTGTAGTGCGCGGTTCCCGGCGTGCGAGCGGGTCCGAACTGGAATACGTCGTCCTGGATGTGGCTTCGCACCTTGCAGAGCCTTATCTTACAAACCTTACAGAGGCTGGAGTTACCTGTTTTGCGTTTGCGGCATCGAACATTCCCGAAGATGCGGGGTATTGGTTTGAAAACCGGATGGAACGAATGCTGCGCACGCAACTTCCGTTTTTGTCGGCTCAGCGCATGTTCCCTTATCGTTCGCTGTCAGATTTGTTACCGCCGCATCTAATCGGAAACCTTAGCGACCTGGAGAAAGCCTTCATCCCGGTTGTGGTAGATGACCTTCGCGAGAAGTGCGCGCATGTTCTTGATGCGCCAGTAGTCCTGGGCGATCAGCCCACGGTT
>JAJZFK010000483.1:0-5477 GCA_021805405.1 bacterium | reverse complement strand
AGTGAGCGCAGGTTCTGGATGCGCACGTCAGGAAGGTTTCTAGAATCACTGCACGCAACTGGATTGATACCTGCATTGCGGCACCGCGGACGGAGGCAGCAACGATGCTCGCTTCCCTGCAATCTGACTGGCGCGCTTCGCAAATCGATCAGTTTCAACGGGCCGGCGAAACCATTCATGAGTATCTGCTAGACTACCTAGGCACTGCAGCGTACTGCTTCTCTCTCGTTAGGGGGGTAGATGCCAATATGGCAGAAATTGACGAAGCCATCAAGACACAGGCGCAGCATTGGACGATGGAGCGGCAAGCAGCAGTCGACCGGAACATTCTCAGGCTTGCGTGTTACGAACTATTAAAGGAGCAGAATGCTCCAGGTATCGTCATTAACGAAGCGGTAGAGCTCGCCAAGAAATACAGTACTGAAAACTCCGGGAAGTTCATTAATGGAGTACTAGGTGGAATCACTCTTACGGCGAAACCTCTGGAAGATGCGTCTATACCTTCATCAGAGATTGTCACACCGTAAGTTAACGGGCGTGGTTATGTTTAATCTTGATTTAGTTGCAGGGAGTGAAAAGTGAATAATTACCTTAATGCCATAGTGCTACCACGTAGACTGGGCGTTAATGCGTTGCGCGTTGTCGCTGTAGTTACCCTCGCAGTTTTTGTGGCTGGCTGTGGTAGTGGATCGTCGAACACGGTTACTCCTACAAATCCCTCGGGTTCAGGCGGTGGCACGTCAACAACAGCTAGTACCAACCAGTTGGCTGGCACTATTGCAGACGTGAACGGATCGCCGATAGTTGGTGCTACTGTTACTGGTGCGGGAAATTCAGTTACCTCTACTCAGGAGGGCGACTACATATTTCCGGCGGTTACTGTTCCAGCTGGCAGTAACTCCATCGTTATCGGTGTTTCTGCGAGTGCTACGGTTAATGGAGTTGCCTGGAGCGGCCAGAACGCGGTTGAGGTTTTCAACGGTCTGGGTCCTACCTCTAACGCACACGTCACCCTGTCCCCAACTTCGCAACAGGCAACGGCAGTTGGCACAGTAACCGACACGAGTGGCGTTCCTCTTTCTGGTGCCAGGGTGTTCATTGCGCCTGGCCCCGTATCGGATACAAGTGGAAATGTATATTTCACCAACTTAAGTTCATTTGTATCCTACACCGACTCAAATGGGCATTTTAACATTCCTGCTCTACCTACAGTGACTGCAGACGGTAAGTCGCAGTCCGTGGTATATACCGCGACCGCCTCGTTTGCAGGGCATATCAACCAGACGCAGTCGAACATAACGTTCAGTGCGGGCCAAACTTCAACTTTGAATTTCTCACTGCAGCCCACGTCTACTGGAAGCACAATAGGCGCGGTTCAGGCTCTCAATGCTTCCATGTTTACAATTCCTACGGTACCAAATCGTGGAGCAGGAGTTTCTGCGGAACAGTTGGCCTACCAGAATATCAAACAGTTTATGCTTCAGAAGCAGGGGATTTCATTTGCGACCCGACACGCAGCTACTCCTTCCAAGGTGTCGCTACAATACGCGCTTACACGGGCTGCAGGAAGGGCAACTCCTGCTGGAAGTATCGTCGAGGGTGATATCTTCTGGAATTATCAGCAGGTCGGTAATCTTCTGGGCTTCGACATTCTTCGATCCGATGGTGACAACGCTCACTTCTTTAGTGAGGCGCTACTGCGTGATCCGCTTGCAGACCGTTATGCAGACGTGGACCCTGCGCTTACACCCAACAGTGTCTACTTCTATAACGTAGCGCCGCTGGATACAGTGCTGTTTCCTCAAAGCGGAACGGAGGGCACAGCGCTCAACTCGTCCACCATGCAGGTTAGTCCACTTGATCCTGAGGCACTGCTTTCACCAGTTGGAGCAACGCAGACGTCCTCCTTGCCAACTCTGTCGTGGGTTTCTGTAGCAAATGCAGGTGGATACACCGTGAACGTTTACAGCCAGTATCCAGGCTACCAGTCGACTACCAATGGGGTCGCTCCTGTCATCAGTCAGTCTGTTAACTCGCCGACGACCACTTACACGCTCACATCGTCGTTAGCACCAGGCACGTACTATTGGGATGTTATCGCACAGTATACGCCGCCAACGACTTCGCCTACAGTGGGATATTCTTATTCCATTAGTCCAATCAGTTCGTTCGTCGTTCCATAATCAGGCAAATCCCCAACAATTGCGGCTGCAACGCACAGAAATGGACGTTGCAGCCGATACTAACTGGCCGCCCCCTGGCCCCAACCCTCTGGAGGGAATAGGTAGATGCACTTGAACCGGTATTCTTTATGCCGCAACCTTTGGTATGTAGTGGTGGTTTCCGCCGCTATACCGCTTCTTTCCAATTCCGCACTTTCACAACAGTACACCAATGTTATAAACAGTAAATTTGCGGCCGTCGGTAATGGGCCGCAATCGGCGGTCATCATCGATGTTCCCACAGGCGACAGCAGGTCTGTAACAGCCAACCTCATTTCAACAAGGATAAGGGCGCTTGATCTTGCCCGGAACGCTGCAGTTTCTCGCGAGGTAGCAGCATTGAGGGCGAAGCATGCGCTGGCGTTACGTAACCAGATTCCAGTTGTTGACACGGTGTTGATGCGCGCCAATGGAAAACTGCCAGTTCTTCCTGCAACCGCTGCATCTCGCGCAGTGCCAACCGGTAACACCCTTACGTTCGTGCTGAACACCACGGGTAATTATGCCTTTGCCGCAACGGATGCGGCCGCGCTCTCCAGCGCAGTAAACACTATTCTCTATCCGGCCCTGGTGAATGTCTTGGGTACGCCGTTATGGAATGGCCAGGTTACCATTCTTAATAAGGACGACAACCCTACCAAGGTGTCCGGAATTATAGGAGTTACGGTTGTTGTAAACTCAAATGGGTCCATCGACATAGACCTGCCCACTTTTTCGGCAGACCAGGACAAATACCTTGGACTGCTGCAGGCGATGGCTCAGACATTTTATGGGCCGGAGTTGATGGGGTTTGACGCATTTAACACCGGCTTCGCCAGGGCGGCGGCGGTGATTGCTGCGCAAAACCTGCAGGGCCGGTTCCCTACAACCCAGACTGTAGACCCTGCCGCGGACTTCTACTACACGCCATACTATGACCTGCTTAACCAGCAGCCCCTAGGTAACAGCACATTCTTCCCGCCTACCAAAATGGCGCAACCTATTTCTGGTCAGTTTGGCGGAATGCTTATACCCAGGCTGCAAATGGCCTCCAGCGCCTGGATAAAGTGTTATGTAGAAAATTCGCAGTTCTTTGTCAATTTCAACAACGCTTACTACGATGCGTGGCAGTTGGATCACACGATCGCTAATGACGAAGGGCGGCTTTCTGCGCTCGCTGCCACTGCTGTAGGCGGCTCGGTGGAGGGCCAGCCCTTTGCCCAATGGTTTCAGCAGCAATACATCTTTGATACCAGCGTAACTCCAGGGTCTAAAACATACGCCTTTGTATCGCCAACGCTTGCTACTGCTTCCGCACCTCAGGATGGAGCGGCAGTTGTACTGCTTTACTACAGCACGACGGCTACAGGCGATGAGATTGACCAGAGTGCCGTTTCAAATCCTGTTTTCTACGACTACACTTATCTTAACCGGCTTACGTTGCCTGGTGCCGATACTTCCATACAGATTCCTACCGGCGAGGGATACACCGCTCCAATATTTAGCAACATTGGTACTAACCCGGAGATGCGGGTGACTATGGACTTTCCTGTTGCAGGGGTTTATACGAGGGTTCCGTATCCCGCAAACGCCAGCACTACCACTTCATTTACTCCCAATGAGTTCTTTGGAGTTACGGTTGGTTCCGATACAGGCAACCTAAGTGCATCGTTCTCCGGTGGAAATGGTTCGTCAGTTACTACGCCTGTAAAGCAGGGGGCATTTGGTGCGGTCGGGGGTTTGTCGATACCCAACAACTTCACAAAGGTTACGTTTACCTATCAGCCGATTGACAGCGCCGGCAATCCTAACGGAGCGCCTGTAACCTTTGTGCGTAATGTCTTTCAGAGAAAGGCAAACGCGAATTCTGGTCTCTCAAACGTTTCATCGATATTTGTGCTAAATGTGCAGGGCTCGCCGGTTACACTGTCCCATACATTCCTTGCCGGCCCGCAGCTCATCTCCATGCCGTTGCAGCCCTATAACCCTGATTTGGCACAGGTCTTTGGTGTTTCCGCGGCGCAGGCACTGCTCGCCCAATGGAATCAGGCGCTAAATTCATCCAACGGTGACAACTATGTGCTGTATCCTCAGATGCCTCTATACCAGCCTGGGTATGCAATCTGGAGTAACTTTAGCAACGCGCTAAACGGTGGAGCCGGCCAGAACGGCATTCCCATAACGGGAACCCGAACCGATAACCAGACCCTCATCTCGGTTGGACTGCAGTATGGCTGGAACATGATAGGCGATCCCTTCAACGTTGGTTTAACGCTTCTCAGCAATGGCACGACAGGGACTAATGGTGGTGTGATATTTCAGTACCAGGGCGGGGCAGCTCTAACGCTAGCCGATGCTGTTACTGCGGGCTACGTAAGTGCAGGCGTGTTTGGTTACAACGGTGACCCAAACGTTGCAAGCTATGTAGACATCACTCAAACTCAGGCAGCAGGATCGCCGTTTACTCAGAACTTTCTTATGCCGTGGCAGGGATATTTTCTTCTTGTAAATGTCACAGAAGGTCTAACTATGACCTATGTGAATCCCAGCCCAAACACAAGAGCAGTTCGCCTTCCTTTCAAATTTGCATCCAGTAATTCGCGTGCAGCCGGTACAATCGCCGCATCAGGATGGACGCTACCTGTAACTCTGGCGGATATGAATGGTAGTGCGCAGGTGGCACAACTTGGAGAGAGCACGCGCGGGTCTACCTATTTCAATCCGGGTGTGGATACCCCTGCGCCGCCAGCGTTTACAAGTACACCAGGGCTATCTCTTACATTCCAGCATCCCGACTGGCAGCAGCTAACTCGCGGTATCTCGCAGTCATTTGTAACGGATGTTCGCCATCTGGGTACGCAGTCTAACTGGAACATACTGGTGACTGTGCCGCATAGCGGTCAGACTTACCGGCTATCATGGCCCTCGGTTAACAACGTGCCTCGCGGCCAGATGCTGGTGCTTACAGACCTCTCTACCAATACTCGAGTTGTCATGAATTCAACAAGCGGATACACATTTACTACTGCTTCTGGCGAAACAACGAGGAGGTTTCAGGTAAGTGCAGCTGCAACCGGTCCGCAAGTACCACTCATAGTGGGTCTTCGCGTTGACACGAACTTTGGGCCGGGAGGGCGTTCGGCGGCAGATGCCACCATTGCGTTCTCGTCTACCGGCGTAGGCACTGCGGCAGTAACCATTCGGGGCCCCAACGGGCAGACAGGGCGCCACCTCGTTCAGTGACGCGCATTGACTGCAGGAGCTAACAGCTATGTT
>JAJZFK010000492.1 GCA_021805405.1 bacterium | reverse complement strand
GGAGGTTTGGTTAGGTTATGTTAGTCATGTGGCTAACCAGTCAAAACTCCAGTGCGCACCAGTTGGCCAAATGGCATTTTTCGATAACCTCGGGCAGAGCTATCGAGGTTTTCTAGACCTCCACAAAGGCTACACGGGACTGTTTCTGCCCGGTTACGACCACGCTGCTAAAACCCTCACTTGTGTGGTTCATTGGCTGCCAAATATCAATGAGCCATCGTCCGCTTCCAAGCCAATGAGGTTTTTTATCAAACTACCTAAGGCGCGAAGGGTGCTTCCGTTGCTAACATCGGTAGGTTATTCCGCAATAGATAACCAGCATGGCGTTACTGTGGGGATTTCTCATGTGCGATTGAGCGAGGCTCTTAATGGTGGTTATAGTCATGGACAGCGCGAGCTTACCTTTCACCTGCATCTGGCTGGCGGCGTGGTATGGGCACGCAACATGAACATGGACGATGTGGTAGATAATTCCGAGATTGGGCCCTCAAATTCGGCAGGTATTGTGGACCCCTATGGCATGAATCTTGTATTACCGCACACTTTTATATCGAGAATGAGGTCATTCCTAACCGGCGCACCATTTTCCGTCAATCACGCATCAGTATGGGTTGCTCCGGTAAGCGGTGCCGGTGTGTCTACAGATATGGTGCAGTTTAACTTGCCTGTGAAGCCAGCCAACGCGTCATCGCCAATCGTATTTCATCTTCTGGTGCGGCTAAGGCAGGACCTCGTAGTCTAGCGTACCAGTTTGCCAAGGAGCCCTACGGCTTCCAGGTTAGCTCTGGCTTCCTGCTGGGACAACGCTGCAGACGCGATATCGGCAGCCAGCTGCTCGCGCCGGGCCAGTACGGCTGCTGCGCAAGTTTCCAGGCGCGGCGGCATATTCTCAAGATCACGAACCAGTGATGTTCTACGCCTTATCAACTCGTTATCAATGGCACGTTCTGCCGCGGGCGCTATGGTCTCAAGAAGTTCGCTACGGAACCGACTTTCCATCTGATCTCTCCAGGTAAGAAAGGGCCGTATCTGTACGTTCGACATTCCCGGCACAGTGGCAAGGCGTTCTGCGCGAACATCGGCAGCACTCCAGATTCCGAAGGACTCTATGTCTACATATCTACTCGCTCCCGTTCCTGCAAGGGGTACATCACGTATTCTGAAGCGGGACAGGAACACGTCTAGTGCGGCGCTGCGTATAGCGGCAGCGCGTTCGGGTGCGCGATCGCGAACTGAAACAGGCGCATCGTGATACCTCTGTGCTATAGCTTCTGCTTCGGCAATGAGTTGTATGCAGGAGGTGGCTCGTGTTTCCGCGTCCCAGCGATTTAGAAGAACCTGCATGCGTTGCGCGGTGATAGCGGAATCCGACTTGTATTCATGTGCTTTAGTTGAGAGTAACTTCAGAAGGATTGCTGCTACAACAAACACGGTGGGTATAGCAACTACTGGCATTGAAGCGATATGCCCTTGGGTGAGCTTCCCTGCGGTAAGCCCAACTGCAACGGAAATGGCTAGCGCGGCATACGTGTACAATCCCAGTCGAATGGCTTGGTGAGTTGGCTTAATGTCGCCTGCGCCAATCTGGATCTGGGCCGGAGCCGTTTCGGGTGGTACCTGTACATTGTATATTTTCGCAAGTACCTCCTCGGCTGCCGGTGGTGGTGGCAACGCGTCGTCTTCGTTGTGATGCACAAGATAGCCACATCGAGACTCTACTTCGCACCACGGGCAGCTCGCGAGATGACCCGGATACTGATGGCCGGCATCCCATTTGCACTGTTTCAGCGACGACTCCATCGCTGTCAGTACGCTATTCCAGTGTTCAGGAGTGGGCCGCCCCCCGCGAACGCCGGGCTCCGTGAAAGCCCTCTCAAATATACGTGCAAGTGCTGGCGGCATAAACTCATAGGATAGGGTGCCGGCAGGCTGTAACATACCCTTCTTCTGAGCTACTGGACCGCACGTATAACGGTATTCCTTTATCGCACGCTCCAATGACATTGGGCCTTCATTACATACGCCGGCGAATGGGTGCCTTCCCAGATGAATCATCTGAAAAAGTAGCACAGCCAGCCCAAAGAGGTCGTGGTTTGTAGTGCGCGACACATTGTACAAATCTGCAAATTGCAGTTCCGGCGGCGTGTGTGACGACACGCCTACCATGCACGCGAACATCTGACCGTTCGACTGTACTTCAAAGCTGTCACAGTCTACCAGGTGTACAGCACCGTCCTGCCCAATCAGCAGGTTGCTTGGGTTAACGTCGCCCACCAGATGACCATGTGAGTGCAGCAGGGCAAATGCTGATACAACCTCTTGGCACACCTTAAGCGTCATGCGAAATGAGGAGTCGTGAAACTTGGCGGGACGTTCGCGCGGGTTACAAAACGATCGAGCTGAATAGCTATCGGTGATCAAATCCATGAGGAACCCTACCGGACCGCGACCATCCTGCAAAAACAGCAGCTGCTGTGGCCATGCGCACACCTGCAACAACTCTGTAGATGCCACATGTGGCATCGCTTTAAGCTTAGCCGCGGTGACCGGAACGGCTACCTGCCGATAAACCTTGGCAGCAAGCCCGGGCTCTCCTTCTACCAGGAAGATGTCACCTTCACCACCCGATGCGAACTTATCGCTAAGGGGTACTGGTGATCTATCCTCAAGATAAAGCGTTGTCTGGCGCGATTCACGCATGTTTAGTCCTGCCCCTCATCCTATTCCGAGCCAACGTCACCGGACTACTGCAAAATATGGCAATCAATAACATTGCACCTCAAAGAGATAATCGGTGATTTTAGTGAGCCTGCATACATCAGTTCAAATCTGGAAGTAGTCAATGAGACATTAGAAACCGTTTGAACATTTAACCCGACTGCGCAGTGAGGTGAACTTGCTTAGGAAGAGAAGGCAGCACGGATAGGATATTTAGTGTACCCTAGAGGAGGCGAACATAATTGTAAAAAAATACCGGCTGAGTAAGACATGTCTGTCAACCCCAGCCGGCTTAACGGTGAATTAGTTCAAAAAGAAGCTATTCTTCGTCTTCGTCGTCGTCCGTGTTTGGCTCAAGGTATACAATAACGTGGCTAATCGCCTGATCCTCTTCTACAGGGAGCGGGTACGCCACATCTACAACATCCCAGATCTGCGGGAACTCGTGAGATTCTGCGAATTCCTGATTTAGCATGATCGTTTCGCCAACGCTGGGAACCACGGGACTTTTGACAGTGCAGATGTGAATGGGATCATCGCTATCTGGTGCGAAATATATGAAATCTAACTGAAGCATGTTGAACTCCTTAAACTGGAATAATTGTCACCCACGAGAATAGAACCAGTACGTTACTAGTTGAACGTACTGGCCCGGGCCCGATCGATCATGGAACCACTTTGAATCTGGTGATGTATGCGGGCTGACGAGTGCTTCCGCCTGAATATACCAGGGATGTGAGCGTACGACGCAGATAAGACCGCGATCGCCAGTTCTTCCCCAGGTCTGCAGGCGGTGTTCATACTGATTGCGCGTAAATCCCTGAGCGTCGATGGTTCGCATGCGTACCGCACGTATCTCTCCAACAAGTTTGGCCCCGGCCGGAGCCGTTCGATCCTCGTTGAACCGGAAGTGGAGGAGAGGCACCTGCGCCGTAAATCCATCTGGATGGCGCGAGTAGTCGATTGTGTATTTGCCAAACACGTTGGCTACGCTGCCTGGCTTAAACTGAACGGCTATTCCTGTGAAGTCTGCCTCAGTTTGCTTGTGCTCGTAGAGTAGCCCCACGTTAAAATCACCAACCTGTTTGCCCATGTACAGATCATAGCCAGGTTGGCCAGCCCTACCAAGTGGTTCGGTGCGCACTGCAAGGTCACCCAGCCTGGTTTCGAAATGCCAGCTATGCCACAGGTCACTGCGATAGAATGCGTAAGCTGCCATGACGGTAGGCGTGAGAGAATCGTGACCGGTGAAACCAGCAAGTCTTCCAGACCAGTGGAACCCGAAGCCGCTGTGTGTCGCCATCTCTCCATCGAGAACTACCGATCGGTAGTCCGTCTCAACTGAGGAATATTGATCCAGGGTACCAGGGACTGGATCAAAGATGGAAATAGCGTCTGGGTAGGGGACATGCAGGTAGCGTATATGGCCAACTCGGAGGCTTACTGCCCCATCCACGGTTCGGCCATGATAGTTATCGAATGCCTCCAGGTATATTTCGTCAGTTTGAAGGTGCAGGAGCTGCTTGCCTTCTTTCCGGCGAAAACCTAAGCGCGCACGAAGGCCGGGTAGAAGGTCGACGTTGGCGCTAAAAACAAAATTGTCCAGCTGCAGAAGATTCGACCATGCTTTCACACCGACAGACATATCGAACGTACCGCGAAATGGTCCCAGATAGTCGGTATGCCAACCATATGGGGTGGTATGCAGCAGGGCGGTGGTATTCACCTGTCCCTCCTGTGTATTTGAGCGTGGGGCAGGTTGTTGTGCGGCCGCCGCAGTGCCCAGGAGCATCAGTACCGCAATAGTAACGAGTGATCTTTCCCTGGTACTTACAGACATGAAAGTCCTCTTGATGTAATATTAGGATATGCGTGAAACTTGGCAATCTGCAATATGTGGCCACCTTCTGTTGCAGTGACTGCCCTCACCACGAGCAACTAGAAACCTCAGATAAGAGAGTTCCTGCCCTGTCGGCTACTGTAAACGAAAACTCGTAGGGAATGTTAGAGCGAACCCATTTGAACTGCACGGTGCATGTCCCGAGAGGAACGTCGACATCAACGCTCCACGGCCCGCCGCACGGAGTAGGCCTAAACGGTTTACTGTCGTTTCGGCGAAGAATGGTGATACCGTTGAGCCAAACTTTCACCCCACCGCTACAGCAAGCGGAAAACCGTGCAGGCGCGGCAGCCGGACAGTGGAGCTTGATCTGTCCGTAAAGCACACCGCTTTGGCCACCAAATATTGGCTCAATGTTCGGCATTGGGCCCGGTGAAGCGAGTTTTTGCCAACCCACAGTCCTATAGGCTCTGTCCTGATAGGTATCCTGCAGTGAAAATCGCTGTTCCGGAGCATAAACGTGATCGAAACCGGTACCCTCCATGTTCGCAAACAGTCCCGCTACCCACCAGCATGTGGCTCCAGGTAGAAAGAACGCGAAATCTACCGGCGCCGCGTCGTCGGGCGCAACCGTTACCGTGACAGCGTTTGCAGGGTTAACGGCACCAGCGGTATCTGCTGCCGATAACGTGAATTTTAAGGTTACCATCCCGGTGAATGCAGCTAGCGCAAACCTGCCACCTTCATACTCCTGAAATTCTACCTTCCAACCTGTAGGCGCGGTAACGCGAATCGCACCACGAATTTCCTTATTCCAATTGCTGGCAATCGTGCATGTGCACGTTACAGATCCACCGGGTACCACTGCCAATGCGTCACCGGTATCCAGGCGAACGGCAAAGCCTCCCGCATAGACTGTAGAGCAGGTGGGTGATTCTACGAGCAGCGGTTTCACAAGGCTGTTATCCGCCCATTTTATGGCGCTCATTACGGGATCGAGAACTGTGGGAGCCTCGGCGACTGGAACGGGTTCCCTACTTTGTGTCGTCGACTGGGAAATTGCTGGTTGAGTTTCGCGATTCGCTTCGATCGTCGCTGCTGCATCTATGGGTAGCGCGCTGTCTGTGGTAATGTCAGTAGGCGGTGCAACTGCTTCGATCGTCGCTGCTGCATCTATGGGTAGCGCGCTGTCTGTGGTAATGTCAGTAGGCGGTGCAACTGCTTCGATCGTCGCTGCTGCATCTATGGGTTGCGCGCTGTCTGTAGTAATGTCAGCAGGCGGTGCAACTGCTTCGATAGTCGCTGCGCCATCCATGAGTTGAGCGCTACCAGCACGAGGCGTACTGGTATCTTCAGGCAACAATGCGGTTTTATTTGTAGAGGCTTCTACAGTGCTTCCGGCAGGCTCCTCCGTAGCCGTATCGACCTTTACAGGGGCTGGTTCATCAGTCGCTAAGGTTATGTCAGGCGCGGTGGACGGAGTGGCTTCTGCCGAAGGGACGGCTGGCGACACCGGCGGTTGCACGTCGGCAATTTCCATGAAAGCGGCCCTGGGGAACTGGTTTTGCGCCTCAGACTCACTTATTGCGGTTGCAGCGTCAAACTGCTTTAGAAAGTCGGGGCCAAGCGATGTGATACTGTTCGCGATGTCCGACAGCGAATTGGGAACATCCAGATCTTTCAACCAGGGGCCAGGTATGAACATATCACCAATGGGTGCCTTCCAGGAATCAGGAATTCCCTGCTGGCTCAACCAAATGCCGTATACCGTGCCCGTCAATCCAGCAACGGAGGCGGCATCATAGCCACAGTTAACGGCCGCACATATACCTGCGCCAAAATCGCGTCCCCCGTACAATAGTGCGAGAGCCAGGAAGCCAACATTTTGTGGCGCATCCGTGTAGTTGGATGAGCCGACTTCCTTAAGGATGCGGTCTCTCGCTGCACCGTGAGGTTCTGCATTGTATGCGGCAACAAGTGCCGCCTTTACAGCGCGGGCAGTGCGGCATGTGCGAGGTATCATCGCGAGGCCAATGGTGAGCAGTGATCTCACATCGGTGATGAAAAATGCCGCGCTTGCCAGCCCGGCGAAAAACATTGCCGCCCATATCCCTTCATCGCGGTGGTCTATGCTGGCATCGCGGTAGGCGCAGGCTGCTGCCTGCTGTGGCGCACCTGGTAGGAGCAGTGCCCATAACTCGCAGCGCATGAGCGCCCCTGTAGATGAGCCATACCAATTGCCGTATGCACCGGAAATTGGGGGCGCGAGACCACGGCGAAGGTTTAGGCTGGTGAATGCAAATTCCTCACGGGGAAGGAAGAAATGTTCAAGATACGCGACACCTAAATCATCCCGCCGCACAGAGGGACCGGCTTTTACTACAGCACGTAGCGTCACCAGGGGGAGGCCAAGAACTGGCGAGGCAACTGGCTGCGTTGGCACAGGTGAATAAAACCTCACGAACCTTGGCAAAGTACTGCCGGTTACAGGTGCGGCAAGGGTGACGCCAATCGACTTACCGGTGAGTGCGCCCAGTACCTGCTGGTGATAATCGGCTGGGGCAATCGTGAGTGACGGCATCTTGATGCTCCTTACCGGCCATCTTCCAGAACCGCGTGCAGGGTGGGAACCAGCTGCTTTTTGCGCGATACCATGTTATCAAGATCGAATTCATGGTCATCAATTCGTGTAAATGGTAAGGACGTAAGTATCCAGTTTTCTCCCTGGCAAAGCAGGTGACTTGCGCCAGTAACAATATCGGTTACCATTAGCGCAGAAAGTGCCAGATTCTCTCTCTCACGGCGGTCCTGCAGCGCTTCTACAAGCTCATCGCGGCGCTGTTGCATCCCTTCCAAACCAGTTACCTCTACTTGACCAATGGAGACATGCACGCCGCCAATATCGTAACTCTTGCGGTCGGTATCCAGGATGTCATCTGCTTTGCGTTGGCTCATGCCAGGAGCGGCATGCAAAAGTTCATTGCCATAGGTTTGTACTTCTACCCCTGCAATTTTTGCTAGCCACTCGGTTATGCTTCGGTCGCGGTCCGTTGTAGTGGGTGAGCGCAAAACCAGCGTATCCGAGAGTACACCGCTAAGAAGCATACCGGCCAACCCACGCGGAAGCTCAAGTGAACGAGATCTGCATTGCTCGGCGACAAGTGTGCTTGTGCTGCCAACAGGGTCGATGACGAACGGAATAGGCATTGCAGTGGGCGGGTTGCCCAGGCGATGGTGGTCAAGCACAGCAACAATCTCTGCTTCTTCCGCATCTGCAACGGCCTGTGAGAGTTCATTGTGGTCTACGAGTATTAGGTGTGCACGTGGCGGCTGCAGTATTCGGCTGCGTGTTGCCATCCCTACGAATCTACCTGTATCCGCAACGACGAGAAAGTCGTCTGTTTCGCTTCTAAGAAGCTGCGACCTGTGGTCGCTTATGCGATCGCTTGCCAGAAAGGTTACCGGTGTCTCGGCTATTGATTTGCACGACTGTGCAAGCATTGCGGTTACATTCATAGGGGCGGTGTAAGCGCGGGCTAAGGCCAGCGACGTAACAACGCCATAGGGTATTCCGTCCGCATCTACAACCGGCACAACCCTATCACCTTCTGCAACTCGAGCCATAGCGGCCGGCAGGGGCGCATCTGGACCTACCGTGCCCTGGGGCCGAGCGCAATGCCCAAAAGTGGGGGCGACACCCGTAAGCAGCAATGGAGCGGAAAGGTCAAAATTACTCAGTGCAAACTGTGCCTGCTCACCAGGCTGTCCTGCGCGAGCAGCGGTGACTGGCGTGCCTGTTTGGTTGAGAAACCAGGCGTATCCTAGTGCGGATGCAATAGCGTCGGTATCGGGTCGCTGATGCCCAATTACGTATGTAATACCCGGGTCCCAGCGGTCCGTGCGTTCCTTCATAAAAACGTCCGTTTCTTCGGTTTACAGAGTTAAGAGTAAGTTACAGGTAGATTGGCCATGTAGTGCCCAGGTAATATTATAGGCCATAGAGCCTCTTAAATACTACTACGTCCTGGTTCGCAACTCCATTATTACGTCCTGAATGGAAGCGGCAAGCTCTTCATCCATCTGCATCATCGTCTGAACCTTGCGAAATGCGTAGGCCACGGTTGCATGATCCCTACCACCAAAGAATGTGCCGATGGCAGTTGCATTGATCTGTGGCACAATCTCCTTACAGACATACATAGCGATTTGCCGCTGAATTGAGACGTCCTTTATACGAGAGGGCCCAAGAATTGCATCAACAGTTGCGCCTAGTTTATGGCTCACCGCTCGGGTGACATCCATCGGAGTTACGTTGAGCACTGGGTTAGGCAGTTCGATGAAGTACTCGGTCAGGATCTTGCGTGCAAGATCTACCGTAGGCTCAGCCTGCATGATAGAAGAGTAGGCGATTAGGCGCGTGAGCGCCCCCTGTAACGCACGAAAGTTGCTTTGAATGGCGTTCGCTATATATTCCAGAACGTCGTCGGATACCACGAACCCATCCAGGTCGCGGTGAGTACGCAGGATGGCGAGGCGGGTTTCCATCTCGGGCGCGCCAATATCTGCAATAAGCCCACCTTGAATGGCGGAATATAGGCCCGCATCAAGGGTGTTGAGATCTCTGGGGCGGCTGTCGCCGGTGAGCACGACCTGGCTACCTTGTTGCTGCAACATTTTGAAGGTGTTGATAAACTCATCGCACGTGTGCTTCTTGCCTGCAAAGAACTTGATGTCATCAACCAGCCAGAAATCTATATCGCGATGTTTGGCTCTAAACGCTTCGGTAGAGTGCTCTTTTATTGCTGTTACGAACTGGTGGGTGAATAACTCGGCTGTTGTGTAATTGACCCGCATGTTGGGATGCCTACGTTGAACCTCGCCTACAATTGCGTGTAGCAGGTGCGTTTTGCCCATGCCGTGGGGGCCATAAATGAAGAGCGGGTTGTAGTCACGCCTCGGATTTTCCGCCACTTTTCGCGCGGCTGTACATGCCAGCCTGTTGCTTGCGCCAACCATGAACGTATCGAACGAAAATCGCGGGTTGACCTTGATGCCGGTAGAGTTCGATTTCGATGCACGGCCGCCAGTACGGCCAGGTACCGGTGCCGATGGCTCTGGCGATGGCTTAACAACCGGTGCGGCCGTCTCAAGCTCCAGCGGGAGCACTTCCTGCCCGGTATCCACGGGCGTACTGCGCTGCGACTGCCCCGATTTCAATACCACGATCTTAAGCTCTAATCCCTGCACATCCATGTGGAACTCGAGGGCACTCCGTATTGCGTTAGATGCCCGTCGCATGACCCAGTCGCGAGCAAATGTCGAGGCAACTCCCAATTCAAATATATTATTTTCGTATTTTAGAGGAACGGCGAACAGCAAGAAACCGGTATTTGTCACTTCGGTTACTCTGCTGCTGACCATCGCCAGACAGAGTTTCCAGATTCGCTGTAACTCGGCGGAACGATCCCTGTTTTCCTGTTCGAGATGTCCGCTCACCGGTAGTCGGGCCTTTCGTCCACATTGTTCGCCAGGCGGCAAATCGTAGCGGAACTTCAGTGGGATAGTCGCATACTAAAACGCGTGCTAGTGGGCGGATTATAGCAAATATACAGGGAACTGCGCAAGGTGAAACGGCAACTATTTTTGATAATAAATCTTACTGGTTGAGTCAGAAATTCGCTACCTGTAGTGGTTTTAAAGCAACCAGTTCTCTATATGTGGAAACCTGTAGATTGACGCAAGCGGTAAAAAAACTGCTGTTAAAGTCGCCCGGTACGGAGTGCCTCTGCGACAGATTCCGCGTCAAATTCTCTTTGCTCACCAGAGGACCTGTCTTTTAGCTGAACCGTCCCTTTTGCAGCCTCGTCCTCACCAATGATTATGTAAAACCTGGTACCAACATCGTCCGCTCGCTTGAATTGACGACGGAAGTTCTTGCCCTGGTAGTCCATATCGGCGGCAATGCCGGCGGTTCGCAGAGAGTAGAGCAGTTTCACCGCGGCAGTTTTAACTTCTTGCTGTGAACCTGCGGTAATAATGAACGCTACGGGTGCCTCATCTTCCTGGTTTGGCGCAATGCCTAGCGCCTCCAGGGCAAGCAGGCATCGTTCCATACCGATTCCAAAGCCCAGCCCTGCAACCGCAGCCCCTCCGCACTCTTCCACCAGCCCATCATACCGTCCGCCGCCGCCTAGCGCGTCTTGCGCACCAAGTCCTTCACCCTTTATTTCGAAGACGGTGCCAGAATAGTAGTCGAAACCGCGCACCAGACCATCATCAATCCGGAACGGGATAGCAATAGCAGTGAGGTAGTCCTGCAGCTGCTGAAAGTGGAGACTGCTCTCCTCACTAAGGAACTCACGTAGTGCCGGTGCACCCGCAAGTATTGCGAGATCGCGTTGGTCCTTTGTATCCAGCATCCGCAGTGGATTTACCTTAAACCTCATCTGGCCTTCATCGCTAAGGTTGGCGAGTGATGGTTCTACGTAGGCTTTAAGCGCCTCCCGGTATCTAGTGCGGCAATCTGTAGTACCAACAGAGTTTATGTGCAGCCTGCACGATACACCCAGGCTGGTAAAGAAACTCATTGCTAGCGCGAGCACTTCGGCGTCTACTGCCGCATCGGTGGCACCAAACACTTCCACACCCAGCTGTTGATGCTGTCTGTAGCGACCCTTCTGTCCACGCTCATACCGGAAGTTTTGCCCAATGTAGTAGAGTTTGAGCAGTGGATGTTCGGTGAAAAGGTTGTGCTCTATGCAGGCGCGTACTGCAGGTGCTGTTCCTTCGGGCTTCATCGTTAGCGAGCGATCGCCGCGGTCTACGAAGGTAAACATCTCTTTACTAACAATATCGGTGGCTTCCCCGATACTGCGCTTGAAGAGTTCTGTGGGTTCCAGAATGGGTGTGCGTATCTCTCGGTACCCTGCTCGCATTACCATCTCTCTAAAATGCCGTTCAATCGCTCTCCAACGCGCGGTTGTGAGCCAGGGCTCTTTCGCGGAAGGGTATGGTAGAACGTCGTACATGTATGGTGGAGCGGTATATCGCATGGATACTGGCAGCCTTTTAGGAATTGAAGTTAGAAACAGTTTACGGCCTAAACGCAGTCAGAGTCAAACGAGGGATGGAGCAAAAGCTCCATCCCTCGCATATTTACCCTGAAATTACCGGGCAATATTTGATTTAGTAGCGACCAAAGCCACCGCGGTCGCGATCACGTCCGCCGCCGCCACTGCCACTACCGCTGCCACCGCCGCCAAAACCGCGGGGCCTGTCGTCGCGAGGTCGAGCCTCATTCACGGTGAGGGTGCGACCCCCCATCTGTGCGCCGTTCAGTGTGGCGATCGCCTGATCAGCCTCTCCGTCGGAGTTCATCTCGACGAAGCCGAAGCCACGAGCCTGGCCCGTGTAGCGATCGGTGACGAGGGTTACCTCTTTGACGCCACCAGCAGCAGAGAAAAG
>JAJZFK010000398.1 GCA_021805405.1 bacterium | reverse complement strand
ACTGTTGGTAATTGTTGGTAAATCGCGCCAAGCCGTGACACGAAGTGTAGCTCGATATGTTTCACGATATAACCAAAACAGATGTATCGCATTTAACAAACTCATTATACGACTGTTATTCTGCAAATACAAGCGATTTATAGTTAAATTTTTAATAATTTATCCCTAAATGAGTTGTGTTGACTTGCGACACAGGAACGGATATAATGCTAACCATGAAACGAAGTAATGCACCAACACTCACAGATATAGCGCGGGAGGCCGGCTGCACTCCTATGGCAGCATCTGTTGTTCTTAACAATGCCACATCGTCTACGCGCGTATCAGCAGCAACACGAACACGTATTCTCGATGCCGCTGCGCGACTACACTACCGACCAAACAAGGCCGCACAAGGATTGTTAAACCGGCGCATGAACGCTATTGGGGTCGTTTGCTGGCTGGATAAGGGTGACGTTAACGTATATTTCATGGAGGTGTTTAACGGTATCCTCGCTGCCGCGGTGCGAAACCAGCAGAATACAACGGTCTATTCGGTGAGCAATTGGGCCGACCAGGACGGGCTGATACAGTTTTTCGACGGGCGGGTAGACGGCATGATACTGTTGGCACCTTTTAACCTGGATAAGCCTCTCATCGAACGCCTACAGCATCACACGCCAATTGTTATGATACACGGAAATGGCAGCATACCAGAGACATGGAATTTGGACGTAGACGATGAAGACGGAGCTAAACAGGCAGTTGGCCACCTTCTGGACCTGGGACATACAAAGATTGTTCACTTTGCCGGCCCTGATCACCTTTTGGGAGCCAGAAGGCGGGCGGCGGGTTTCATGGCGGCGCTGAAGAGTCGTTCGATCGTTCCCCACCCATCGATGATTTACTACGGAGAATTCACGACGAACTCCGGCCGTGAACGTGTAGCATCGATGATCGACACATTATCGCCCGAGGAATTGCCCACTGCCATATTCTGTGGCAATGACGCTATCGCGTTCGGATGTATGGAAGTCCTTGCCGAGCGAGGCATTAAGGTGCCCGACGGTATTTCGCTCGTAGGTTTCGACGATTCCTTGGTAGCACGTATGACCTATCCACCGCTCACCACAGTACGGCAACCCCTAACCACTATGGGAGAACATGCCGTAGAGCTCCTGCTTGCAATGCTGGATTCATCATACCAACCAACATGCGCGGAAGAAATTCCCGGTTTTTCGGGCACCGCATCCGAGGTTAAACCGGTGCACTTAATCTATCCAACCAACTTGGTAAACCGCGGCTCTACAACTATTCCGAGGTAACTACGTTTGAAATCAACTCCGGCACATTCCTGGTGATTGTCCGGGCACGTGGGAGAAGCTATCTAACTGCCACGCCGACATTTGCACGAATGCGCTAGTAATCGTACAAAGCACGATTAGGCAATCGGTTAAGGGGGAAAACACCACATCGGTCCAGTCACCAATTACACAAAACTATACCGCGACACAACTATCGATAGGTCATGACACCCTAGCCACGATCGCGCACACATTCACACGTTTATGCGCGCAGCTTGAACGTTATTTGGAATGGCCTGGCCTAACCTAGCATATGGTACAAACTTTAGGATGCGCCGGTTAGCGGCGATGAATTCCGGATGTACGCAAGCATCGGTAAATTTAGTGACATGCACCTTCGTGCAAAACCCCTATTAGCTACGTTCCACCCGGCAGAGAGGCAAAACGCATAGGAATTGGGAGGCAATAGCTTTAGCACCAGCTACTTTAACAGGGTGAAAGTAATACATTGAGTGCGAACCTGAGGCACAAAACAGGAGAGATGGCTAACGAGCATGCATTCGGATGATTTGCCGTTTGAACACTAAGCGGGGATGACGGGATTTGAACCCGCGACTTCCTGCGTGACAGGCAGGCACTCTAACCGCTGAGCTACACCCCCGTGTGCAAACATAGGCGGACAGGGACTCGAACCCCGGACATCTTCGGTGTAAACGAAGCGCTCTACCGACTGAGCTATCCGCCCCCGAACGCTTTAAAAGTATACCCTTGCGCTTGCCGGTTGTCAATGGCAGGGCACCCCCAGCCCCCATATAAATGCCGGATATTTTCGTATCGGTGTGTTGTTGGCATACCTGAGGTAATATATTTCAAAGGTTGACACAAGGGCGATGGAGGCCGCCTGTATTCCTTGAGAATACAAACCGCACTTATGCTAATGGCTCCTGATCTTGAGAATACACGAGATCAGGAGCTTTTGTTTTGCCCCACAATATCGTCTACAAGGTAACTCATCGAAATGAACACGACATTCTACAATATCATGATCGTTGGCACTGGCGGCATACTGGGTGCTAACGCACGGTTCCACTTTAGCCGGTGGGTATCTGGTAAATCGAATACCGTATTTCCTATTGGCACACTGGTGATAAATGTTACGGGTTGCTTTATCATGGGCTTTTTCATGACTGCGTTCACAGCCATGCACCTCCCGGATTCGCTTCGTCTACTCGTTGCCATGGGGTTTACTGGTGCGTATACGACGTACTCCACATTTGAGTTTGAGACCTTTGCACTGGTACAGGATGGACAATTTCGGCGTGCGGCAGCCAATTTTGCAGTAAGTTTCACTGTTGGGTTTGCTGCTCTTGCACTGGGAGTATTCATTGCAAAGCTGGTGGCATCATGATGCAACGTGGTGATGAAGACCCTAAAACCATGCAAGAGCCAGATACTGCACGCACAGCCGCACGCTCAAAAGACCGTAAGAAAGATTTTGACCCACGCGACGTCATAGCAATCTCGGTTGGAGGCTTCGCTGGAGCGAACGCCAGATACCTCTTAGCCTTGTGGGCTGCCGCTCGGTTTGGCACCAACTGGCCAGTGGGCACCTGGATTATAAACATAACCGGCTGCTTTGTCTTGGGGGCGTTCATCCCA
>JAJZFK010000356.1 GCA_021805405.1 bacterium | reverse complement strand
AAAGTCATCGCTGCTGTAGGGACAACCGTAATAGCGGTCGCATGTATAGCCGTATCCCCTCAGCTATTAGCGCATGACCAGCTTGTAGAGGATACCGTGCGTATGCCAATGGGCAAATGGTTAGCGAAGCATGCCAGGAAGAGCGATGTCGTAATGCTGGAGCCCATTGGGTATGTTGGCTATTATTCAGGATTGAAAGTACTGGATGTTATTGGTCTCGTCACTCCAGATGTCCTGAGGTTCTACAACTCGCATTCGGTGTATCCTCCTTTTGATATTGCGCGAGCGTACAAACCACAGTGGTGCATACTACGGCCGGGCGAGCTGGAGCACGTACGGGCTGCAGCTACGAGCGCCGGAGTTCACTGGTCGCAGTACTACCATCTCGCTCATACCTTCCAGCTTACGCCAACAAGCTATATTTACTACATCTTCCAACAGAACCACAGGCGGGGTGAAATCATTCATGAGCCGCGATCATGAAGGTGAAGCGGCGTAGAAGTGCCCGCCAGCATGGCATAGTGACATGTTGGCGGGCACACTAAAAACCACAGCGACCTGCATAAGATGAGCGGAGCGTGCCAAAACCGCACGAGCAGGCTAGTCGCCTATCCTCTGCTCACCAGCCGTATTGCACGAGCCGGCTACGTCCCATGCCCAGGTTGGGCCATCACACCCAGAAAGGTAACCCTTGGGTGGATTAGGTCCAAGACCCGGCACAAATTTCACGTGGCCGTCTGCATATTCTATGGTGTCACCACCAGGATGAAACACATGGTCATCATCGGAGTCATACGGCGCATTCCAGCAGCGCATAACGCGCGTTTCTGCAGGCCGTGCAAAAAATGAGAGCGTGAGGGCCGCAGGCGCACGGCCAGTGCAGCTGTCGCCAGCGGCAGGCGTGTAGTTGTACCCATTGATTACGCCGCCACTTCCGCACAAATGGGTATCCGAGTTGTGTGGAAAGCCTGTGAGATGGTTGTACGGTGCATCCGGCATCGAGAAGTTCTCATGGGTGAACTTGTAACTTGTGCCATAAACGTCTGAAAACGCCTTACCATTTATTAGCGGCAGTTGAGCTGAAGTAAGCACAACTGGGGGGGTATCCGGGTTTGCGCCGGTAAGCTCAAAGCCTGTGTCATCTGGGCAGTGAAATACGCCCTGGCTCTTTACATATGGCATGATTTCAGCTGGTACACCGGCCATCTGCTTTCCAGAAAGGTTGGACGTTAGTGGCCCAACCATATACTGGGGCGCGTACCCAATTGGCTGGGTTTCATCGTAATCTTCATCATACATAAGAATGCCGAGGCCAAACTGCTTAAGGTTAGATGTACAGGTAGCAACTCTGGCTTTTTCGCGCGCCTGTGCAAATACAGGAAACAGGATCGCAGCGAGGATAGCAATAATAGCAATTACCACTAACAGCTCGATCAGGGTGAATGCGGTTCTCTTCAAAGTCTTAATGAACTCCTTTTCTGTTAACTACCACAATAGTATACATAACATAATTTAAGAAAATATTAAGAACACAGGTTTAATACAAATTTAACAAAACAATCAGCATGGGCAATGGGGTTACCAAAACAGTGGATTTAAATACCAATGACGTTTACGCAAATACAATCAACCACTAGAGCACCGTGGACGCTCTAAGTTCACTGTTAACTTGCAGAGAGGCTACTCGCGCGGCGGGTCAGATGGATGTCCATTGGGTCGTCCCCCATTCCAGTTGTAGATCGCACCACCTATACGGCCATACATCTGGTCATGAGGACCATCCTTCGGAGTGTAGTGAGCCACCCGCACCGAGACGGCATGTCCGTCGGCAGCTACCAGCGCAATGCGATGATCATGAGTGGAGGGATAGGGAACAAGACCGCGAACTCGCGACTGCGTATCGGTGTATTCAAAACTAGCCTGGTTACCCTTGTATTCCAACGGCTTGGTACCACGCCCCGTAGTAACGGTCATGCAGCCAGCCTCAACCAGCAGGGCAGTTTGTGCAGGCAGTTCGAGATTGTAGAGCGGAAACGGGCCACGCGCGAAAGTGCTTTGAAACCGCGAGTTTAGAGCGTAATCTGCTCGCACCCTGCAGCCAGTAGCGGGGTCCACCAGTTTACCCGTGTGCTTGGTGGCCGGGTTGTGCAACACCCACTGCTGCTGGCAGTACCCGCGCACCCTCTCCGTCCAATCTACGCAGGAACGCGTCGTAACCGGGTCCGGAAGGTCGCCGTCGTAGTCTTGAGAGTAGAGTTGAAGACCGTATGCCAGCCGGTGAAGATGCGAAATGCTCGCAATTCTATCGCTGTTATCACGCTGCCACGCTAATAGGGACGGGGCGGTCACGACAGCAACAGCAAGCACAAGCACCGCTGTACCAACGGTAACGCGAAATGCGTGGCCGCCGCTTTGAGAAGCAGGTTCACCAAGGGCACTCATTGGGGAACGCCAAACTCCATCTGCCTTCTTTGGTCTACCTGCACAATAGCGGCTCCAATCTCACTAGAGAGCCCTTTAATGGTTAGGTTCGCAGCATCTGCATCCGCTTTATCCGCAATCGTGATGCCACGGGCAAGCACTTTGCCAGACTCAGTATCCGCACGTACTTCGTAGGGAGCGAGATCGCGGTCTACCAGATAATCGAGGTTTTTTGCAGTGGTAGTGGCGCGGTGAACGGCTGATTGGCCGCCCTCAGCGACCATGTTGCACACTACGATATCCTTTATAGAGATCTGTGCAACATTTTGACCGTTTACGGTTAAGGCCTTCACCTGGGCCTGCCACGTTGGGTCAACCTGGCTAATTCTGATGGGCAGATTCAACTGCTGGATCACTGCAAGTGCGGCGCGTATGCGCTGCGGCGTTGGCGGGTGATCGCGATATATGCCCAGGTTAGTGTCACCATGCGCTCGTTCGTAAGCAGCAAGGCGAACCATGAAGGTATA
>JAJZFK010000456.1 GCA_021805405.1 bacterium | reverse complement strand
ATGGCCGCATCCCTGGATCTCTTGGATTGTTGGCCTCTGGCATAACGGCGCTCACTTTTACAGATGATGGCAGCATTACCCCCGGTGCGGCAGCCCCGACAGTGGCCACGTCCAACGCCATACAATCTATCACTCCTCTGGTGGATGTTGGTGTCAATGCGGCACTACATGGTAGCGTTATCGGGGATCATGTAGCTGAGGGCATGTTGATTCCCGTTCCGCTTCCGGCATCTCTCACCGCCTCGCTAAACCCTGGTCAGGCTTGGGTAGGCGGAAGCTTCATCGAGCTGGATGCAGGCATTGCCAACACCTACGCGGCCAACTCTGATACTTATGTTTATCTTGACGCTGCCGGGAACCTCATTTATCAGGCGGTTCCCACAGGTCAATCCCCACTTATTGCACCGCCTGGAACACTACTGCTGGCCAAGGTTGAGACGTATCCTGCTACCCCTCCTGTTGTCGTGCCAGCACCTGCCACATCAGCAGGAACTTTGCCACTGGGGACTTATGGGTACGCCGCTGTAAGGCACGACGCCACCGGTTATTCATTGGCAGGTGCTATTGCATCTGTTGCGCTTGCTTTGACTGCACCTACCCCAACACTTGCGGCATCCACGGCAGCAGGCACTCTTGTTGCCGGGACTTACACTTATGGCCTCGTGGCGCATACTGCGACTGGTTATTCCTTACTTGGCACGACCGACGCCATTACCACGACCGCGACCGGCGAAGTCGTCCTAACTTGGGCGTTCCCTGCCGATGTTACTTCGGTAGATGTGTACGGGCGTGTGGCTGGATCTTTGGGGTTGTTGGCGTCCGGCATCACGGCGACGACCTGGACGGATGACGGCAGTGTTACAGTGGGGGCAGCTGCGCCAACCGTGGCAACGGCGACCGGAGAATTTGCCGTTTACTGGACACCCGCCATTAACGAAACCAGCATTGACATCTACCGGACGGCGGCGGGTGGCTCAGTGTTGGGACTTCTGGTATCTGGCGCAACCGGCGGTGTATATACGGATACCGGCGCAGTGACTCCAGGTGCAGCCCCTGCCACGACTGCCACCAGCAATGCTGTGCAGAGAGTTGGGGCTTTGGCCCCGATATATCCAGACGCCGCATCCTCCACCATAGGGCAGTGGAACCCAGAAAATGCAGTGATGATCTGGGTGGGGGACTCTACTACAGAGCAGCTCGGTTCGTTCCCGATAACTGGACAACCGAGCGGTTTTAATACCTTAAATAATCAATGGAGAGCACAGGGCGCGCCTCTTGAAAAACTACTTGGCGTAATCAGTTTTGGATCCTCTGGTGTACCGTTCTACTACTTCTTGTCTCAACCCGCGTTGCCTGGGTTTGGGCCGTCCGGGCCATTGCCGGGGATAAATCAAGGGCCTGGCGTGTGGGATTATTACGGCCACAAGCCAGCCGGGGCAGCATCTCTTGCAACATGCTTGGCGCAGCGGAACACGCTCCCGTCCAGTGCCGCACAGGTAGTATGGGTACTATGCTATGGCATAAATGACGTAATTCTGAACAATTCTTACGGGTACATGACACAGGAGAACATTGCCGACTATATCGAGAACAGCATTAACATAACCGTGAAGGCCATGCTCAGAAATAATCCGGCAGATATTGTAATTTTGCGGATGCCTAATACCATGACTTCGCGGCCCTATGTGTCTTCTGCGGGGTTCCCGAATGCTTCTATGTATCCTACATACGGGCTTAATGACACCATTGATGCGGCACTATTTGACAAGTGGAACAAGGGCCTAGCACAAGGATACATTCAGGCACAAGCGAAAAACCCACGCACGATCATGGTGGATATGCGCCCGTACTTCGGCTACTCGTCGGAAGCGTTTACATCAATCCCCCAGGGTGCTCAGACTGCATCATCTACTATAGATGCTAATATTATGCTGGGGAATCAGGTACACCCAAGCAACAGTACGGGACAAGTAGCACTCGTAAACAGAATTTGCGCTGAGGCCGTAAAGTACACAAGCATAAAAAATATCCCGATATCATATAGCAACGATATCCGGATCAAGGCGGATACCTATATCAATGAGGGGTACACAGGAAACCCGTGGGACATTGATCCTTACTATTTTGACGACAATCCGGACTACACAAATGCCGGATCGTTTGTTATTGCGTCCGTCACAGCAAACTCCATGACAATATTAAACCCATCGAAAAAGTTGCGAGTTTTTAATATCCTTAATGGTAGTATTTTGTATGCGCGGATTGGAGTTACCGAGGAAAATAGCAGAAGTACAGCGCTTGGGTACTTTCATAGCACCCAAGTGTCTTTTGGGCAAAATACCGGAGTTATTGTTGTAAATGGACTATCGGTGCCTGCCTGGGTTGCATCTGGTGGTTTTGCCCCTATTATAACGCTCTTTGCGATTGGCGGCCCTTTGGTGGACGCTAATTATCTGGCTGGGAATGCTGTGCTAAACGGATATGTGGGAGGCAACACGTTTAACCCCACATCTGGAGGCGCAACATATCTATCCGCCGCACAGTCTGGATTGCTTATATCGGATGTCTCGGCAAAAGGGGCTGTAACCCTTTTTCCGCCAAGTTCGGGGCTAAAAGTTGGGGCGAATTTTACAATTACCAAGAGTGCAAACGCGTCATCTAGCTTTATCGGAGTGCAGAGTAATGGCGTATCATTCCTGACCCCTCAAGGCGTGGTCACGGCAGCCAAACTTTATGCCCCAGGAACATCCGCGCGAATCGTCTACGATGGAACTTACTGGGTATATACCACAACCGGGACCACTGTTAATCCCACGTCCCTGCTTTCGCTCGCCTCCACCTCAACCGCCGGAGCCATCACAGTAACGGAAGCGCAACTTGTTGGCGGTTATCTGCCAGACGGCGCAACCCAAACAGCACCGTTCACCGTTACTACTCACACGGCCGTAAACCTCCTCG
>JAJZFK010000445.1 GCA_021805405.1 bacterium | reverse complement strand
TCAGATGGTTTCCGCAATGCGCCCGGGAACAATCGCTCATCTACGGGTTGCTCGCGCAGGGCGAACACTCAACCTGAAGGCAGTTTTAGGTACGATGCTTCCCGAGGTCGGCCACGAGCAGTCGATAACCGCTTTAGGCCTTTCGGTGCGGGCAATTACTCCAATGATGGCTCTGCAATATCATCTTGACAATACCCAGGGTGCCCTCGTTACGGGTGTACGACCGGGGTTTCCTGTTGACTCTGGTCAGCCGAAACTTGGTTACCATGACATCATCGTTTCAGCAGATGGCAGGCCAATAACGAACCCAGATGCACTCGCCAAATTCGCAGCACAAAACGGCCACAAATCTATCGTACTTGGTTATATTCACCAACGTGAACACCTTCTTTCGGTGGTCAAGATGACCAACAACACCTCTGCCGATGACGATAACACGGAACTGCCGCATGCGTGGATCGGCATCAAGACGCAAGTGCTCATCCCGGAAATCGCCGCTGCAGTACACGCCCCTGGCAAATCCGGATTTCTGGTGACGGAAGTACTGCCATATACCGACGCGGCTGCTTCCGGGCTAAGGCGTGGAGACATCATCACCGGCCTTAATGACTCGCCGTTAGACGCGACGCGTCTTCAGGACGACCAGATGCTGAATCAGGACGTCGAGAACCTGAACGTTGGGGATCAGGCATCGCTATCCATTTTGCGCAATGGCGTGGCAATGGTCGTGAAAGTACATCTACAGGCAACACCTACCTCGCAGTCGCAAGCAAAAACATACCGCCAACACTTTCTGGAGTGTACGGTTCGCAATCTCACCATCTTTGACAAAAGCGCGCACCACTGGCGCAAATCGCAGGGCGGCGTCCTGGTATCAGACATAACGGAGGGTGGCTGGGCAAGCATCTCTGGCCTCAATCTGGACGATCTGATACTCTCAATTAACGGCAAAGAAATATCAAACGTTGCGCAATTCAAAACTGTCATAAACAGCGTTATTGCCAGGAAGCCGAAGGTCATCACACTCTTCGTAAAACGCGGCTACCTCACGGACTTTGTGTTCGTGCAACCAGACTGGACAGGAAAATCCACAACAAGTCAGGAAGGTAAATAGACCATTGAGATTACGACTACTACTAGGTATTGGCCTGTCTTTAGCAGCCGCACCGGTAATCGCTCAAACTTCCACTGCTCAGGAGATGCAGACTGTGATGCAGAGTGCACCCTCTATTGTAACGGTGAAAATAGTGGTTCGCACACAGATGGGTGAAGGCAGCACCGTACAGAACGAGGAGAGTTCCACCTCTGCACCTGGAGTGGTGGTAGAGGCAAACGGCCTCATAATGTTGTCTAAATCCAGCTATTCCATGGACAGCCTTTCCAACATTTTTGGAGCCGATAACTCTGGCTTCAAGATGAAGACCATTCCCACCGATTTCAAGGTGACAGTGGGTAACGAAAGTCACGAATACACGGCTGTTCTTGCGGCCACTGATAACATTCTTGGCCTGGCATTTGTGCAGATTACTGACTTGGGTGACAGGAAACTGCAACCAGCGAATTTCACTTCCGCTTCTAACGCTGCTGTAGGCGACACCGTCCTTAGTCTTTCACGACTTGCTAAAGGCTATGACTTTGCTGCGGTTGTACATCGTGCACGAATCGCGGGCTCTATTACACTGCCCCGGCAGGCTTTTGTTCTCGACGGTATACCTGGCATACCAGGCTTGCCCGTTTATACTGGTAACGGGGAGGTACTAGGAGTTGTCACCTTCCTAAAACCGACAGTGTCCCCTTCCGATAGCAGCGGCGGCGGCATCCAGATGCTTATGTCGTTGTTCTCCGGCGGCGGCATAGCCTCACTGCTGCAGTCCTTTGTGGTTCCTAACACCACCGTTGAACCCGTTATTTCCCAGGCAGAGGTGCGCGCGGCGGCTATACTGGCGAAGAGTGCCGCAGCTGGTTCAGCGGCCGCCACTCCCTCAAAACCGGCGACAAATGCACCCGCTAAATAGTCCCAGCGTGCCACTAAAAGGAGCTTCACTATGGCCGTCATGACTGGCCTCTCGGGCAACGAGATCTACTGTTTGCGAAAAAAAGACCTTCTTCCAGGCGATCTGGTGATTGGTAACAGCGTCTATTCCATGGGCGTGTTCGGTAGCATGGGTTCTGGCCTCAAAACCCTTATGGGCGGTGAGGTTACACAAGTTACCAGTCTCATTCATGATGGCAGGGCGCAATCATTTGCGCGAATGGTAAACGAAGCACAAAGACGCGGTGGTGTTGGCATAACCGGCGTCACCAGCGAACTGGTTCATCAGATGGGAAACATCGAGTTTCTATCAGTAGGATCCGCGCTGCATCGCGAAAACGTCCAGATGGAAAAACTGGAATTTTCATCCTCCGCCGACGGGCAGGAACTGTATTGCCAAATGGATGCCGGCTTTCATCCTGTACAATTTGTGTTTGGAAACGTCGCTTACTCCATTGGTGTAGGCGGCGGTCTCCTGGGATCCTTAAGAAGCCTTGGAAAAGGCGAAGTGAAGGAATATTCCCAGATCTTTAACGATACGCGCCACCTTGCATTAGCACGCATCACCCAGGAAGCCGTGCGAGCTGGTGCCAACTCTGTTGTAGGGATATGCACGAACATCATACCGTTTCAGGGAATGCAGGAGATGATCATGGTTGGTACCGCGTCGCGCCATGCCGCCCTTCCAGAATACGCGAATGCCAACCCCATTACAAGCGACCTCACCAACGAGGAGATGTGGAACCTCATCAACCTTGGGTATATGCCCATGCGCCTTCTGCTAGGCGTCTCGGTATATTCGTTGGGTGTAGTTGGTGGCGTAACCGCTGCTCTCAAGGGTCTTGGTCGCGGTGAGATTAGCGAACTCACGAACCTGATCTACCAGGCGAGGGAAAATGCCATCGACCGCATTGCTACGGAGGCCAACACGATA
>JAJZFK010000539.1 GCA_021805405.1 bacterium | reverse complement strand
GCTGCACGATATGCTTAGAGCTCATGCGGAGCGGGTATATCCAGAGGAGTGCGTGGGAGCATTACTGGGCCGCATGCAGAGTAATGAAGTGAACGTTATCGAGGTGCGCCCGCTGCAGAACGAGTGGCAGCCCGCAGGTGTTGCGGATAGCGGTCGTGACCGCCGCACCAGGTACAGGGTTAGTCCTGCAACGATGTTTGCATTAGTGCGGGAAGAGGTAGCAACGGGTGTCTCGTTAGTTGGTTTCTACCATTCGCATCCTGATCATGAGGCGCTACCGAGCGGCACGGACCTGCAGGAAGCTGCAATTGGCTACATCTATATGATACAATCTGTAGTGATTGGTAGCTCTGGCGTGCTAACGGCATGGCAGATAGAGGATGAGAGTAGTGGCTTTGTAGAGGTTGATGTCAAAATCGTATGACAAAACAGGCATTGGGTTTTAGACTGAAAGTAAGGTTAACGGAAGGATAGGAAATGACAAGGGTAGTTTTACCGGCAGTGTTGCACAAATGGACGAGCGGTTCCGCTGAAGTGACTGGAAGCGGGCCAACGGTTGCTGAGGTCGTTAAGAGTGCGGTCCATCATATGGAAGGCCTCTACATGTCTCTCTTTACCGGCTCTGGTCAAATGCGCGGCACATTCATGACTTTCCTTCAGGATCGGTTGATTCCTGCAAGCGAGGCAGCGCTAACATCTGTGAGCTCGTCTGATGTGATAACTCTTGTTCCTGCGCTTGCAGGCGGCGTCGATCTCTCCAACGGCTTTGGTGTGATAAACGAAGAGCGGTCGGCTACTACCGCGCTATCCAATGATGAGATATTACGTTACAGTCGGCACCTCATACTGCCGGAAGTGACGCTGGAGGGCCAGAAGAAACTACGTGCCGCTAAAGTCCTTCTCATTGGCAGCGGCGGCCTCGGCTCGCCTCTCGCTCTCTATCTAGCAGCAGCCGGCGTGGGTACCCTAGGGCTTGTGGATTTTGATGTTGTTGACTATACCAATTTGCAGCGGCAGATCATTCACGGTACGAGTGATGTGGGCAGACCGAAGATTGTCTCTGCCACCGAGACTATTCACGAACTCAATCCTAATGTCACTGTCATTCCGTTTGAAGAGCGGTTTACCTCTGAAAACGCCATGAGAATTGCGAAGGACTTTGACATCATCATAGACGGAACCGACAACTTTCCTACGCGGTACCTTACTAACGATGTATCTGTGCTGCTTGGCAAGCCTAACGTGTATGGTTCCATTTTCCGTTTTGAGGGCCAAGCCACTGTGTTTTGGGCCGAGAAGGGACCTTGCTACCGATGCCTCTATCCGGAGCCGCCACCTCCTGGTATGGTCCCGTCCTGTGCAGAAGGTGGGGTTCTGGGTGTACTGCCGGGCATTGTTGGCTGCCTTCAGGCAATTGAAGCAATCAAGCTCATATTGGGTATTGGAGAGCCGCTCATTGGCCGCCTTTTGACCTTTAACGCGCTCAAAATGAACTTCCGCGAATACAAGCTTCGTAAGGATCCTAATTGCCCAATCTGTGGTGAGAACCGTTCAATTACAGAACTTGTAGATTACGAGGAGTTCTGTGGTATTCGTGGAGAGGAAAGAGAAGCTGTGCAGTTAAGTCAATCGGAAGAGATTTCTGTTGTTGAGCTAAAGAAACGGATGGATAACGGTGAAAACCTGGTCATCCTCGATGTGCGTGAACCTTATGAGTATGCCATCTCGCGAATGCCTGGCACCATCCTCATACCGCTGGGCCAGGTAGCGGAGCGTGCGACAGAACTGGAGCAGTTTGATGAGATCATCATTCACTGCAGGTCTGGTATACGCAGTGCAGATGCGCTTAATATCCTGAAGGCGAAGGGATTCAAAAACCTCAAGAACGTCGTTGGTGGCATTGATGCATGGAGCGTAGAAATAGACCCTACCGTTCCACGCTATTAGAGCTAATTGCTAGCGTAGCATGAAGCTGGAAGCAACCGGAATATATGCCCGCTATGGCACACATCCTGTACTACAGGATGTGTGCCTTTCCGTGTCGTCAGGTGAAGTTATAGGCCTTGTTGGCCCAAATGGCAGCGGTAAATCTACTCTGCTGCGCGTAATATCGGGTGCCCTTGAGTATTACGCCGGCCAGGTGTTGATGGATGGCAGAGTGCTGTCTACCATGGCACCCCGCGACCGGGCGTTGCTTATTGCATTTGTTCCACAGACGGAGAGCGTGGCGTTTGGATTCAGCGTACTCGAGATGACGCTGATGGGTCGCCATGCGCATCGACGTGCGGGCCGCATGGAGATTGAGGACTACCGTATAGCCCGCGAGTCACTAGCTGTTGCCGACATGCTTGCGGCCGCAGAGCGACCCGCGACGACGCTCTCTGGTGGCGAACACCGCCGTGTGCTGCTAGCGCGAGCGCTTGCGCAGCGTGCCCCGGTACTGCTGCTAGACGAACCCACAGCACACCTTGATCTTGCTCACCAGGTGGAGTTACTGGAAACTGTACGCCAGCTCGCCAGACGTAGTGCGGCGCCCACCGCAGTGGTAGCGGCACTTCACGACCTTAACCAGGCTGCCGAGTTTTGTGACCGGTTAGTGCTTTTGTCGCACGGCAAGGTGGAGGCTGCGGGCACCGTTGAAGAGGTCATGCAGGCAGATATCCTTAGCCGCGTGTACCGTGCGCATGTTCAGGTAGGCAAAAATCAGCTTACCGGGCATCCCATGCTTACAGTCATCAGATCTACGAGAAGCGTGAACCACCCTATATTGCCAGTAATACATGTTGTATGCGGAGGTGGCAGCGGCTCTGCGATTTTGAGTGCACTTGTACACGGGGGCTACAGGCTGAGTACCGGTGTACTAAACCGATTGGATACCGACCACCAGACTGCCGAGGCATTGGGAATTGAAATGGCACTTGCACCACCGTTTTCCGGGATTGATGAACATTCGATCAGTGATGCAC
>JAJZFK010000283.1 GCA_021805405.1 bacterium | reverse complement strand
CCGACGAATTCTCTATGACGATCTTGCCCCTGATATCCCATATTCGTACTGGCAAGACACCACAAATGTCGTGTTTATCGCCTTCTTCTTCAATCACCTTAAACCCGGTCCCGTCCGGCCTCATTTCAAAAACTGTGCCTCCACCGTACCGCCCGCCCCAAGAGGTGATGCCAAAAAGATAATTCCGTTGCATCTGCACTATACCTAGCGGGTTCATTCCATCTGGATTAATCGCCCTGTCAGTCGAACTCGTAGGCCCAAAGATGTGTAAAACGCGGTAATCGGCGCCGTTTGTACTTATCGCATAGATTATTCCATTGCCATACTTGCCGCCCGTAGGCATAACACCTACGATCGTAGTTGAATGAACAAAAATAATACGCTGCGGTAAATTTCCCTCCCCAGTGCTACGCGATTCAGAACTAAAATCGTGCAGAACTTTAAACTGCGAATTAGCCGGATTCAGCCGAAAGAGCACGCCATGCCCATAAAGTCCTCCTAACGTCGCCGTACCATATAGGTATGTGCCATCGTAGGCCAGTTGTTGCCATGGGGAAGCACCGTCACGTGTATCAAGATGTTTGTGGCGATGAGTCGGGTTAGTCAAATCCGTCCCAAACGCATAAAGTAATCGGTATCTACCGTCCTTAGAATTGAAAGAAAAAATCGTGCCCAGTCCATGACTTCCGCCGCCGATAGTCGCACCATAAAGTAGGCCGTTGTTACCCTCGCACAGCCCCGCGAGACTGCCATCGCCTGATGAATTCTTGTACATGGTATACGTATGACCGAAAAATGTTAGCCGTTCATGATCTCCTTTTGTCCATTTCCACAGGATCGTTAGATTCTCTCCATCAACGGACATCCTATATAACACCCGCTGCGAACTACCACGTGCTGCCGGATTGGTAACTAGGGTGCCGTAGACAAATTTCCCAATACGCAAGACGGGTGACGCCAAAGGCGTGTTAGCTCCAGCGTAGGTGATGGGTGCAATCTTACGCAGTTGGTCAGACATTCCGAATTCGTACAGACTTGGCGGCATATCGGAGTTGCCAGGGTTGTGAGAAAATATAAGACCCAAATTGGTTGTCACGTTGACGTGAGTTGGTGAGGCAAATGGTTCTGTGCAAGCGTAGCGCACCAAGAATACGGCCAATGCAATAAGCCGTGCGGTTTGTTTGGTCATTATCGCTAATTTAAGCTCCATCTTCTCGCGCTTTCCGGGTCTACTCTCGATTTACAAATACCGGGTGGATTAAACTGGCCAGGAGACGTATCACATGCTTGGTAGCAACAGTCCGTATAAGATTTGATACTTATGTTAATCCAAGCCCCTACAAAGTCATTTGCGCACTTTTGTGCGCAACTCTCTCCACCATGGTTCGTTTTTCCCAGGCATTTTCCCAGGCATTTCAAAAGTTCCTTACTCTTGTCCTTGAACCTTTCCTTTAGCAGCTCAACCAAATGATCATCACAGCAATCCTGGCAATCTGCTGCGGCGCTTCCATCATTCTTGTGCGCGTTATATAAATTGCAGCCTGGTAAGTCATCCTTTTTCTTGTCTGCAATAAGCGACCGTTCTGAAATTAGGAGTGCGCGCCCAAAAAAGGATAATGTCAGTCCCGGTGCTCCTTCCACCAAGTGCAACTTACACTGCCCACATGCCGCGAGAAATCTATAGGGTGTATCAGCTTGTAATTGGGAATAGCGCGTCACACCATATACATCGTAGTTGTTGTCCCCAACTATCGAGGTATTCTGATTGCTAACAATTCCAGCAGTCCCGGTGATATCTATGTGATGGTACTCGTCATCCGTCGAGCTTTTGCGGCGTATCAGCATGCTGCTGCACCCGCCCCCTGCCCGCAGGTACTGCGCGTTGGTCGTCCACGCGCTGCCGGTGAGGTCGCTGCCCTGCTCCACCAGCTCGCCAGCGCCGCACCGTTACAGGCTAACCGCGGCCGATCTGCTCCTAACCGATATAGATTAAATCCAGAATTAATCCTGTGATTGCATATCAATCGGCGCAAATAAGAAACTTGTCCCGGCAAGCATCAAAAAAAATACGCCTACCATTACCTGGACTTTCAAGTTGGCAACCATCGCATAGACCAGCCACAGTAACATCAAGTCGCAGGCACGTGAATTACAAACCTTGGCATTCCACCGTTGCAAGATCGCGTCATTTCGCCTTTTTCTGCCATATATTCTAACCTCCCGAAGAGCGACTAGCAATACAAAATACAGAATAGCTCCGTTGTAATATGCGGCGTCAGCTAAGGTAATACCCCAGGCTTTATTCAGGGCAGCCGGAATGATGCCACAAGCAATGCAAAATAGATTGCGTACAGCCTTCAACGATGGAGACGAACAATTACAGGCATGTTTGTCCATTTTAGTGCTCGTTTCACGAAATCCATTCACGGAGCTTAGTAATGCATCTGTTTTTGCGCTACTAAGCTCGTATATTCAGACTTATTCGGGCTTTTTTACCCAGCCCATACAATATAGAAATCCTCCAAGGCCACCGATTACAGCGCCCCCGCCGCACGCCCCCACAACATTCTCTCCACAGACTTCCATTGCCGCGGCCAATACTATCTCGCAGATGTAGGGCGCAAACAAGCATGCCGCAAGTGCTGCGAGCATTCCGAGTATACACTGGCTGCTTTCTCTTTGAATTTCTTCTAGGCAACCAAGGGCAGCGCCGCCAACGGCATAATCCATACAATGTGACCAACTTGGGTTGCGGTCATGGTTACCGTTCGCCCCGCTGCAACCCTTGCCGCTCAGCGGCGCTGGCTTCTTGCCCATCACCTGGAAGCCGCGGCTGGGCACCGCCGCCCCACGACCGCCGCTGCCGGTGAGTATATTCGGCTCGCTCATCGCCTTGAAGCAGGTCGCTGGCTGGGTTGTCTTGCTTACACCCTGCACATACTGCATGCCCATGAACGCATCGTACAC
>JAJZFK010000061.1 GCA_021805405.1 bacterium | reverse complement strand
GGGAAGACTTCGGTAATTGTTGAGCGCATCATAGCTATGGTTACCGGACAGGGTGCCATATCGCGAGCTTGCTCGATTAATAACATCCTCGCGGTCACTTTCACTGACAAAGCAGCGAGAGAACTTAAAGAGCGTCTGGTTAAACGACTTACCGATAACGCGCTCATCGATGAACGGCGTCAAATTGAAACGGCATATATATGCACGATTCATGCCCTGTGCGCTCGGCTGCTTCAGGAAAATCCGTTTGAAGCCGGGTTGGACCCTGGGTTTGAAGTACTGTCTGGTGAAGCATCCAACGATTTTATCAATTTGGCGTTCTATAAAGCGATACAACCTGGATCTGCTGGTCATAAGCACTACTCCATGCTTGTAAGTACTGTTAGCCAATGGTCGTCGGCTGTAAATCCAGACACCTTTCTACTTGAGGCTATTACCAATGTATTTCTGGATCTCAGAGCCTCTGGCTGCTTTCTTAAAGAACTAACGGATAAAATTGAGGAAGGTGGGTTTAATTTCAACGCAACACAGCTAACGGGCCTTGGTGCATTGCTTAACAATGCCGTTGAGTGCGCGGTCATGTTGTCTGGCGAATTGCGAACTGGGATCAATAATGTGCCGTTGAAAATCATGCGGAATGCTCAATCCGTCCTTACTCTTACAGAG
Organism: bacterium; assembly: GCA_021805405.1. Classification (GTDB taxonomy): domain Bacteria; phylum Armatimonadota; class Chthonomonadetes; order Chthonomonadales; family Chthonomonadaceae; genus JAJZFK01. The sequence continues at coordinate 11,476 of JAJZFK010000061.1, read as the reverse complement.
AGATTAATTGAGAATCCAATCCTTTTAGGCAAATTGAACGTAGCTAAGGAAATTCAAGCCAATACCCATGCATTGTTGACACCTGGTGCGCTTCCTGGGGAGGTTATAACTCTAGTGCGCAGTCTGAGCAGGGCTTTGGAATTCACGAACTTCCTCAAGCCAGTAGACGAATCTCTCCAAGAAGTGGCGGACGAAATGAGATATTCTCTTGTCTCACTACTTGCCCAGGTGTGGGAACAATACTCTGACTCAAAGATGCAACAAAATGTAGTGGATATCGATGACTTGCAGGAACTTGCCGTGCGATTGATTGAGGGCAATCCGGCAGTTGCGCAGCGATATTGTGATAGGTTCGTTCATATCATCGTGGATGAATTCCAGGATACAAGCCTTATTCAAATGAGGTTGCTAGATTCCGTACGAAGGCCGTATGGTTCAACGGCCGGTAGTTTCTTTGTCGTGGGAGATCGTCAACAATCCATCTACGCCTTTAGAAATGCTGATCCACGGCTTTTTAATGATTTGTGCCGCCAGTTCGACGAATCTGACACAGGACTACATCTTACCCTTGAGGAAAACTATCGCACTCACCCTGTCTTGTTAAACGCGGTAAATGGTCTTTTTCAAAATCTTTGGGCCAACACACAACACCCATTGCAACAACAGGTGGCTGGACGTCTGACGACTGATCACCGCCCGCGGATTGAGCTTCTGGTATCCGCAGGGCTTCGAGGAGACTACTACAGGCGTGATGAGGCACATGCGCTTGCCCAGCGGATAGTGCACTTGATTTCAACTAGGGAGAAAATTGTATGTGATCGCGATGAAGTACCACGTGCAGTTCAGTATGGCGATATAGCAATAGTCCTGCGAAGTCTTAAAGATCTAAAATATATAGAACAGTCGTTTTTGGCGGCACGTATTCCGTTTTTCGTAATCGGTGGTGTGCGAGGATACTATAGCAGGGCGGAAATACGAGATATTCTTAACTTGCTTACACTATTAACCGACCCTCATGACGATCTCGCATTTGTCGCCACGATACGTAGCCCGTTCGCAGGCTTTGGAATGGGGGCGGTGACAAAACTGGTGCGGTATGCACAAAACAACAAGAGTGGCGCGAACGATCTCTATGGGGTTGCCTGTAGCGATAATTTGAGCACAGTTTTAGGGACCAACTTAGCAAAGCGCATTAGGGCATTAACCAACACGCTTGATAGCTTACGTGTACGACAAGCCACAATAAGACCGGTTGAAATCCTACAGGACCTAATTGATCGCACAGGATATGATGCTCGAGTTTTAGCGAGACAGGACGGAAGGCGTAAACTTGCCAATCTTCGTAAGTTGCAGGCGCTTGCGGCCGCTGAGGATGGTTATGGGGTTAGTTCATTCATAGGGAAACTGAGAAACCTTAAGGAGCTATCCGAGCGTGAAGGTGATGCGCCCACCGAAGAGGAGGATGCAAATGTCGTTCGCATACTAACCATTCACAGTGCAAAGGGGCTCGAGTTTCCAGTGGTCATTGCTGCTGACCTTGGCCGTCCGTTGATGCGCCGAGAAAATCGACCATTTCTCTGTGATGGTACAACGCGTACAATTGGTGTAAACGTAAACGGGGAACCAGATATCGTTTATCAAATGTTAGTAAGGAATCGCGAGGAACGGGAACGTGCAGAATACATGCGCCTACTTTATGTAGCAATGACGCGAGCACGGGATTACCTGGTGTTGGCCGGTGATATATTGCCAGTTAAAGGCTTTAATTGGGCGGCTAATGTGTTTCCTGCATTCGGGCTACTTGAAGTTCCAAGTGCTCCCACGGAGATATCGCTGGTCGGCGGCCATAGGGCACTGGTGTCTCCCATACCCTTCTATGTCCAGCAATTCCAATCCTCGTTTTCAAAGGTCTCGGGCTGAGTTGATTGTTTGTTAGAACATTCCAATTTAGTTAGGCCTCTTTAGTCGTGCGAGGCTAGTCCATGGGCAAACATGAGAACACCGGCAATGCAGTTTACTGCTAACCAAGGGGCCATGATTATGGCATCGGGACCAACCCCGGTAGGGATTGTGCCGCGCACAGTTTCCCAAACTATGTGGACCGTTAATCCAAGTGCTAGGTAGCCAGTTAATCTCTGGTCGTCGAAATTCCTGGCCGTTGCGGCCAGTAGGATTGCTGGGATGATCGTACTGTGAGCAACAAGCTGCCAATGAGACGACAGCCCGAAATACCCAACGATCCAGTCGGGAAGTAGTAAACCTAATCCAACGGCAGAAACCGACCAAAAGAGAGGTGTAAGTGTTGGAGTTCCAGCTCGCGAAAGAACCGAAAGACCCATCACTAAGAGTAAGGACACTGCAATCAACCAGAAACGTAAAACACCGTCCTGGTAGATTTTGCTTGCAAGACATACTGCCCTGCCTGCATCTAGAATACCTGCGCCATATTTTGCACGAGGGAGCCGTGAAGTAGCCGACTGCTCAAGAATTGTCTTAACATCCTGCGGCCGCTTTATGCCGACGGATTCAATTAGGGCGGCGACTGCCGCCACGTGTGGGGACGCCATAGACGTTCCTTGAAACCGATAGTAGTCGTCTTTTACGAGGCCGGTACCATCTCCCATCGAATTCTGTAGAATGCCACCCTCACTACCTCCGGCGTGTGTATCACCACCTGGAGCAGCAATACATAGGCCGTTGCCATAATTCGAGTAGAAGCTTAGGTCCCCCGCTGGTCCAACTGCTGAAACGGCTACGCATTGCTTGTATGCTGCTGGGTAACTGAGGTGGTCGGCACCATTGTTTCCCGCAGCACAGACGATTGTAACACCCTTACTGGACGCATAGGTGCATGCGTCCTTAATTAGTCTATCTGGTAACGGGGAGCCCAGACTCATGTTGACCACGTTGGCATGGTGGTCTGCGGCGTAACGAATTGCCTCGGCAATACCAGCTGATGAGCCACCCCCGAAGGCGGACAGAGCCTTGATTGGCATGATAGTGGAATTGAACGCTAAACCTGCCGCACCAATTCCATTGTTGGTCGATTCCGCAATTGTTCCCGATACGTGGGTTCCGTGTCCATTGTCATCGCTGGGCATGTCGTCACGATGAATAAAATCATACCCGGGTGCAAAGCGCGTAGTATTAAAATCCTGACACCTGAAACCGCGCTCAGTGTTCGCATAGGCAACTCCGGTATCGATTACCGCTACCGTGACGCCTTGCCCCGTAGCCACCGACCACGCATCCCCAGCATGAATCATGTGGAAATTCCACTGCTCCTGGTAACGAGGATCGTTTGGTTGCAATGGTTTGTTCCCAGCCATTGACTCAACATTGCCGACTGGAACGGAACCTACCGACTCCCTGGGTAATAGACTGCTCATAGGAATGCTGTAATTGTGTTCCTCGTCTGCATCAAATACAGCAGGGTCCCGCCGAAGCTTAGACAAAACCAAATGAAATGAGTTAATCGCCTCAACATTGGTTACAGCTATTTCTGTTTCGTGATGAAGAGGGCTACGCCAATGAAGATTTAAACGGTATTTTGCATTGAGCGTCTTAAGTGTACTAGTTGTTTCACCGGGCTGAAGCTCTACTTCAATTCTGTGCGCAATGGTCCAACGTGTAATTTCTTGTGTAGACAGGTGCACCGAGGTTGGAGTAAGGTTGATTGGGTACCACGAGCGTACCAGTGGTATAGATGACATCGCTATCGCAGCGACCAACCACCATCTAAGCACAAATATCCGGGAGTATCCGCTCATTGTTTTTGGTACCCTTCAATGATCTATTTCGATAACCAGTCCGGGTGACGGCGAAGGATATACTCAAAACGATCAAGCATTTTTCCTGAATTCATGTCGAATAGAGGATTGCCACCGGCATACACCGTGTCAGCCGGATCACCGTATTGATTCAGCCGGTCCTTTTTTATGCGAGCATCTATCTTGCGCTTTTGGTCTTCGGTTAGGCTCATGATTAGTTCACCTCCCACTCTTAGTGAATTATACAGTAGAATTATCGGTAACCACAGCCTGTGGCTAAAATAAATACTGCAGGCAGGCAGCAATAAACGCTTTCTCAAGGTGTAAGGATGCTTAGCTCATGATTAGATACCAGCGACCGGCAAGAATAGTATGCGTGTTCGGAACACGGCCCGACGCCGTTAAAATGGCACCAGTCGTACATGCACTTCGGCGGCGCTCAAACATCTTTAATACTCGAGTGGTGGTCACCGGGCAGCACAAAGAACAACTTGACCAAGTCCTCAAGGTTTTTGAGATAGTTCCGGATGTTAATCTGAACATCATGCAGCACGGACAGACACTTAAAGATATCACGGTGAGGGCCCTGGAAGGTCTTGACGCAGATTTTCAGGAGAATGCTGCGGACATTTGCCTTGCACAGGGCGATACTACCACGACGTTTGTAGCTGGCCTAGCAGCTTTCTACCACAAAATACGATTTGGACACGTTGAAGCTGGCCTTCGAACGGGCAACAAGTATGACCCTTTTCCTGAAGAAATGAACCGTATGCTGGCGGCACCGCTAGCAACGTGGCACTTTGCACCAACTCCTAATGCAAAGGAAAACCTCATACGCGAAGGTGTCGACCGTTCCGGCATTCATGTTACAGGAAACACTTCAATCGACGCGCTCAAGTGGGTGGCATCAAGCGGCTACAAGGTAGATGATCCAGTTATTAGCAAATTGCTCCACCATGGCAATCCAATTGTTCTCATCACAGCGCACAGAAGGGAGAACTGGGGTGATCCTATGCGCAGTATTGCATCGGCGGTGGCTGAATTGGCAGCTAGGTTTACCGAGACTTCCTTTGTCGTGGCGCTACATCGAAACCCCATTGTTCGGGAAATTCTGTGCCCCATTCTGAGCAACATTGACAATGTATTTCTAATCGAGCCGCCAGATTATGCGCCGTTCGTAATGCTCATGAAAGCTGCCAGGCTGATTCTTACAGATAGCGGTGGTGTTCAGGAGGAAGCGCCGACATTAGGTGTACCTGTTCTTGTTCTGCGCAACACAACCGAACGCCAGGAGGGAGTAGACGCAGGAACCGCCAGATTGATTGGTACTAAAACCGAAACGATCGTGAGCGAGGCCACGCAGCTTTTAACCGACGCGCGAGCGCACTTAGCAATGGCTCACGCTGAAAACCCGTATGGCGACGGCATTGCTGCCGAGCTTATCGCGGATATTCTGGCAGACTCGGTCATCTAGGCGATCGCTGGTGGTTACTTACCGGACATGAGATCCGCAGCATGCACGATCTTTACGGTGTCGTAACCAAACACTAGTTGAAAGGATTTAACGAGCGAGGCGCGAACATCATCAATCGAAACCTGCACACCTAGTTCACTGCACATAGAGGTAACGCCATGATCCGAAATGCCGCATGGAATAATTAACTTGAAGAAGTCCATGTCAGTATTTACGTTCAGCGCAAAGCCATGTTGAGTGACCCACTTGCTAACCTTAAGTCCCAATGCCGCAATCTTTCTTGTGGACTGATGCGTGTTGTCAATCCAAACACCGGTTAGTCCGGGAACGCGCCCTGCTTGCAAGCCAAAGGGATGAATCCCAAGGATAATTACTTCTTCCAAGTGCCTCAAATATTTGTGTATGTCACAGGAATGGCGATCGTTTCGCAGATTGATAATTGGGTATCCGACGATCTGCCCGGGCCCATGGAAGGTGATGTCGCCCCCTCTATCCGACTCAACCACTGCGACGCCCAGGTTAGCTAACGCCTCCTGGCTTGCAAGCAGGTTCAGTAGTGACGCAGTTCTGCCAAGGGTTATAGTGGGCGTGTGTTCCGTGAAAATCAAAGCGTCATTGCGCCCACCTGCCGTTACCTGTTGAGCGATCGACGTCTGTAAGTCGCGGCACTCGGCGTATCCTGTAACTCCTGCATCAATAAGCAGAATTTCTTTACTCATTGGATTGCGGCTAGCCATGGAATCAGTGTAACATTCTTTACCACTGTTTGCACCAAGTTTCGGTTACTTGTATGAACTTAATCTGTGGTTCTTACCAGCGTGGATGATGGCACGTCCTCGAACAGGCGACCAGGGGCGTGGTATAATGTAGTCGTCGTAATGTGCCTAGGCGCATTGCAAATCAAGGAGACGTCATTATGGCAAAAAAAGATACATCCAAAACGAACGTTACGGCTCGTGCCGCTGCAAAACTTGAGCAATCTACATGCCGATTTTGCGGTCGAAAACCGGAGGTTGTTCGAGTTCTGACTGCATCCGGTAAAACTCAGATGTTCCGAAAGTGCTGTGCTTCTGCCGGTATTGCAGCCTAATTGTACGCTAGGGCGGGCCGCATCATTTGATTTTGAATGCAGTCCGCCCTTAAATATTCTTACTTGATCTGCTAATTCTCCTTATTCGCCTCTTCAGTCGCTAAAATTCTCCGTTTTGCCAGTTAATGTTGACGCACGCTAGTCCCTTGTGCTATCCTGTTACAACCATCAGGATATTTTTTGGCATTTAATGTGGAACTATTCACATTGATGGCACGTTATATAACCGATGTGTTACGATAGACCGTTCGTTAACATTGTGAATGAGTGTGATTTGCTATATTTTAAGCTGTTTCTCCAGTAAGGCGAACCCGCGAAGTTGCGGTAGTTTCGGGAAGATGGATACAAGGAATACTCTTCTCGATCTCCACACTTCAGGATTCTACGTCCTGGCTTGGCAGCGGACGCAATAGCTATCTGCACCCGTTCATTGCCGGCACCCACATTTCAAATTTGTGGGTGACCAAAATACATGGGAGTTAGAGAATTATGAAGAAGTATATGCCCTACCTAGGGGCAGCACTATCTCTTCTCGCTGTGGCGTGGGCGACACCTTCAAGGGCACAGGACAATCCCTTTAAGGACGTTCCAACAGATCACTGGGCATACCAGGCTGTTACCGACCTGCAGCAGAAGGGCGTATTGCAAGGATATCCCGATGGATATTTCCTCGGCAAGCGAACCCTCACCCGCTACGAATTTGCTGTTGCACTTGACCGCATGCTGAAGAACCTTCCAGCTGGCACTGCTGGCCCCGAAGGTCCTGCTGGTCCGGAAGGTCCGGCTGGCCCACAGGGTCCTGCTGGCATGACACCCGAGGAAGTTACTGAGCTTCAGGGACTGACCAACGAATTCAAGACCGATCTTGCATCCCTTGGCGCTAACGTTAAAGAGATCCAGAATCGTCTGGACAACCTTGCATCACGGCTGCATGCGTTGGAAACTAAAGTCAAAAACATGCCGAAGATTTCTGGCGGCATGTTCATCGGCATGCGTAGCGACGACTCCCGTGGTGCGTTCGTTGACGCGAGCGGATCGCTTCGACCCGGTGCTTCGTCGTTTACCAACAGCGTGAATGTAGTTCACGACTTCCACCTGATGGTTTCTGCTCACCTCAAAGGTGGCATTAAGGCTTGGGGCGAAGCTGTGCTTAGCAACTACCTCAGCTATGCTGCGAATGGCCCTGCTACACTGGGCAGCGGTGTAGGCGCTTCCAGTCCTAGCGGTGAGAAGGAAATCGGTACTCTGTACACAGGTGGCATTACAGCTCCTGTTGCTGGTGGCGAGCTCACTCTTGGACGTTTCGGCCACAAGGGCTCCCCATTAACTTATCAGCGCCCATATGCAGATGCGTACTTCAACATCCCCTGGTATAACAATGGCCAGTGGATTGAGGATGGCTTCAACTATTCTCACAAGTTTGGCAGCGCTCGAATGGATGTGTTTGCTGGTAGCTACCAGACAACCACGACGACCTCAAGTGGTCTGCTGTTAAACCAGCCGCTGGTTGGTGCGCTTGCTGGCCCTCGAAGTACGTCGCCAATGAAGCCAGTGGGAGTTTACGGTCAGGGCCAAATGGCAGCAACTCAGAGCCTAGGAACTGAAATCAATGTTCCGATCGGTAAGATCGTTGACATTGGACTTTCTGCCATCGACCTGGGTAGCAACGCTTCGGCTACTGCCGCGTTCAACAACGTGGTGGAATATGGCGTGAACTTCAAGGCTCACAAAATTGGGCCAGTCGTAATTTCTGGTGAAGTTGCAAAAACGGTAACCCAGAAGTCGATTAGCAACGGTGCACCTGGTCTTTCCAATGACGACAATAACGCTTACACGTTAAACGCCGCGGCAAAGCTTGGTAGTGTTCATGCTAACCTTGGATACAAGTATATCGATCCGCGCTTCTATTCGGCAGGTTACTGGGGTCACATTGGCAACTGGTACAATCCAACTAACATCGAAGGCCCATATGCCAACGTCTCCTTCAAGCTGTTCCATAAGCTTGGCGTTGAAATAGGTGGTGCGTACTACGGTGGCGCTCGCAACCGCGTTTACGGATTTGGTGAGGGTTTCACCATCGGTAGCTCAGTAGCAGATGCCAACGCAACTTTAAGTTATGCGTTCAACAACAAGCTTTCGTTGATGGCAAACTATGAGGGTGCGTTCTACAACCTGTCCGGTAGCGTTTCTGCAACTGGCCATCGTGCTCATCCAGTTGAGCAGTACATCACCATTGGTGCTAATTACACACTGGGTGGCAATACCTCGCTTGGATTGGCCTACCAGATCATCGCGAATAGCTCCACCAGCGGCTTCGGTACAACCAGCAGCAATGCTAACGTGCTGACGTCACAGGTCTCCGTTAAATTCTAGGCTCAACCTGGGATTGATGATGGTACTTGTCGGAACCGGCGTGGTGATACACGTCGGTTCCGACATTTGTGTTTCAAGTGAAAATACACTATGTCGTGCGAGAATCTTTCAACTATGTACAGCCCCGATATAACTTCGTTTCGCACGCTTAGTGCAATTGGTAACCTTATACCTGTAACACGTGAGATCCTGGCAGATAAACTCACTCCTGTATCGGCCTATGAGCGTCTAGTTGCTTCAGGTGATGTGCGCTACTCATTTTTGCTAGAGAGTGTTGAGGGTGGTGAACGGGTAGGAAGATACTCCATTCTCGGTCGAAATCCCTCGAAGGTGTTGCGCTCTCGTGGTTTGCGTGCAACCATTGATTGCAACGGGGCTGTAGAGCAGGTCGCTATTCCAGAGGGTGAAGATCCTTTACTGCTCATTAAAAACATGATGATGCAGTACAACTATGTGTCACGGCCTGGTCTTCCACGTTTCTGTGGCGGAGCGGTGGGCTTTTTTAGCTACGACGTAGTTCGGTTTTTTGAAGATCTACCCGATACAAACGAGGATCCACTACAGGCGGATGACGCCTGTTTCTTTTTCACTGATACTCTTGTGATTTTCGACCACGTGCGCCATAAGCTTATTCTTCTTTGTAATGCACTGGTTGATGGCAATCCTGATATTGCCTACCAGCATGCTGTTGACAAGCTACAGGCACTCGAGAAGAGTCTGAAGACTGTCCCGTCAGAAGTCAGGAAAGCACCTACAGTGCAACAAACTGCCAAGGTGCAGGTGGAGCATCTATCGCACCGCGACCAGTATGAGGCTGCAGTTGAACGGTGCAAGGAGTACATAGCTGCCGGGGATGCGTTCCAAATAGTATTGTCTCAACGATTTAAGGTTGCCTTCTCCGCACCCCCGTTTGATATTTACCGCGCACTTCGTTCCGTTAACCCTTCTCCCTACATGTTTTTCCTGGATCTTGGCAACAGGAAGCTGATCGGCTCGTCGCCAGAAATTCTCGTCACTGTCACATCAGGTACAGTAAGATTAAGACCAATTGCTGGTTCGGCTCCACGAGGTGAAACTCCTGAGGACGATGAACGCAATGAACGTGAGCTTCTCACCAATGAAAAGGAGCGCGCGGAGCATATTATGTTGGTTGACCTGGGGCGCAATGATGTGGGGCGGGTATCGCACTTTGGCACGGTAAAGGTTAACGAGCTTATGGTTGTTGAAAAGTACTCACACATCATGCATATCGTAAGTGACGTAACTGGTAGGCTTGCAGAAGGTCGTGACATGTACGATGTACTGCGAGCAAGTTTCCCCGCAGGCACAGTGTCTGGTGCTCCCAAGGTACGCGCAATGCAAATTATAGAAGAACAAGAAACTTTGCGCCGAGGATTTTATGCAGGAGCTATTGGCTATTTCGGGTTCAACGGAGATATGGATATGGCTATCACTATTCGTACCATGCTTGTTGATGGACAGGTAGCGTACCTTCAATCTGGCGGTGGTTTGGTAGCCGATTCTGTACCGGCAAAAGAGTATCAAGAGTGTATGAACAAGGCGGGAGCGCTTATTGCAGCAATTCAGCGTGCAGAAGAGGGGCTGGATTAGTTAATATCTCTTCGGTTAAATAGCACCACAGCCAGTGCCAACGCGGTCGTTATGTACAAGGTGACGTAGAGCGCGTCTAAATGTGTAGTGTCGAACAGACGAGATCCAATGTGGTTGAGATACTGCGGCGACTTCCAGCCACTTCTAGGGCCGTCGTCCGGCAGGATTATCTCGCGACGAACCGCGGAGTCTACCCAGTAGCCAACGTAACCCTGCGGAAGAAGTAGTCCACACAGGATCGCAAGCTTATGCAACAACGGAACACTGTACATCGAACCGAGCCAGCTCAAAATTCCGTCAAACCATGAAATGGCGCAAACTTCCAACGTTATAAGTGCTCCCAGCAGTCTTGGAGCAACGGTGGAAAGCATAAGTGCAAGTGAGCAAGTTAATACCGGGTATACAGCAAGTGCAATACCTGCAATGAGTAATGACCACTGGCAAGAATTGAGCTGCACTGTCATTGAGGCAAACAAGATAGCGGACCAAATTAATGATGCGCCCGTGGCTATGGTAATGTTACCCAGCCACTTTCCTAACACTATCGCACTTCGTGGTATAGGGCGAGGAACTACAGACGCCAACACTCCGCGATCGATTTCACTCGAAATTGATCCGCCTGCTACGAGTGCACCAACGATCGCGCCTAATGCCTTTATGCACGATAGGCAGAGTGACATGATGGCACTCTGTGCGAATGGCAATTGCAAATTCATCCATGTTTCTGGTTGCACTCCAATGGCTACAAGATGCTCCATGTGGCGTCTTATAACATACAGGAGGAGCGACATTCCTAGTACCAACATACCTAGCAACAGTATGCCAGGCAAGGTTCGGCGGCGGGCTGCTTCGCGAATTGTTAATCCAGCAATGGTAAATATGGCCATGAAATGCGAACCAACCATCTTCTTTAGGTGTTAGTAAGTACATATTCTAGGAGAGGTAGTTGTAGTCCTGCCTCCATAGATTGACTCCGTCGACTATACAGCTACTTCTTGACCGGGGTTGCGTTAGTCCTGTCGTTGCGGGTTTCTTCATAAACAACAATCGGGTAGAATACAACGTCGGCAGATCCCCCCAGGGTGCCGCGTTTACGGCAATTCATTTGGAAGGGGTCATTTTTGGATGTCTTTAAATAAGCAGATTAAACGCGTGGGG
>JAJZFK010000534.1 GCA_021805405.1 bacterium | reverse complement strand
CTGTTGGGATGGAGTCCTTTTAATACAGATCCCACGCAATAGACGGTACCACTACGGCTTATGACCGGTGACGAGTCGACGCCTGATGAGCACCATTGTAACGAACCATCGTAACCTATAGCGAACATACAACCTGCCTTCTGAATATAGACTGTGTTATCCTTTCCGATGGCGGGCGAGCCATCGACGGGCCCTTTATCATAGCCGGGCACACCACGAAATGCCCAATTCATCTGCCCTTTGAGGCTCACGCAATAGAGGTTGCCATCGTGGGAGCCAACGTATATAGTTCCGTCGCTACCTACTGCCGGAGACGACAGTATTTCACCTGCCGTCTGAAATGACCATCTTTCAATACCCGATAAACTAACTGCATATAGTCGGCTGTCATTTGAGCCCACGTAGATTGTACCGTCGGCACCAATTGCCGGCGAGGAATTAACGGCACCACCTGTAATGAATATCCACTTAGCAGTACCGTCTGGGCGAATGGCATGGAGAGCGCTATCGCCTGAACCAACGTATACCGTGCCATCGTACCCAATGACAGGCGACGACGATATCTCACCTTCTGTTGAAAACGCCCATTTCATCGTGCCGTTGGGCTTTACGGCGTATAGCCGATGATCGAGAGAACCAACAAATACCGTACCATCCTCGCCAATTGCCGGCGACGATATAATCCCGCCGTCCGCACGAAATGCCCACTTACTGTAACCGTTAGTGGTTATGGCATACAGGCATCCATCACGTGAACCAACATAGATCGTTCCATCAACAGCGATGGCCGGCGATGACTCAATGACATCGGCTGTAAGGAACCGCCATTTCACGCTGCCCACACAGTTGCTGCCTTTACCCTGGCCCGTATGAGCAGGGTTGTTTCCCCGCATAGGCCACGCACTACCTGCCTGTAATCCACGGTAAGCAGGCAAAACACAACGAGACGGGATACCATGGTGGTGACCGGGTGACCTCGAATTAGGTGTGTATCGGCTGGTCGCACTGCAGTCAGCTTTTAAGCCGTCTGCTTCACCGCCGCCATTCCATGTTGAGGATGCATTCATAAGTTCGTCCCTCGCCTTGAACTAATTGAGACAGCGGTTGTGGTACTGGATGTAATCACAGCATCGGCGATTAATTCCAAAATGCACCGGTATCTAGCTGCCTGATTATTTAACATTCCCCCAGCCCTTCCTCCCGATTGCTGCAATTGTAAAGCGTACTGCGGCCAAAAGTGCACATTCGATTGCCAACGAACATCTCGATTGAGATTGCATTAATAACAAGACATATAACACAGTCTTGATTAATCGCGCAGCAAAAATATTCTGAATTGCTTTTGATTATATATAAGCCTTGTACCTTACAGACCGTTGTGTAGGATGTACTTCAGACGGGTTAGGGAAGACTTTGGGGGCAGCCGTAATGCTGTTGGTGCGGTGGTTGAACAGCGTCACGGTAGCATGTTGGCTAGCGCGAGTCCGAGGTTCCGGTCGTTGTGCTATAGATTAATGACTGCCTCGCTTGGCGCCAGCGCGGTATTAGCTAATATTGTTAAATAGCAGCACGATTGCTATTTTGGCAAGCACTGGTAAATTCGTATCTCGCCAGTATCCATGCCAGATAAATAGTATTTGCCAAGAGTTACCCACAGATGCCCTGCGTTCTGCTCAACAACATTGCAGATTATTTGGTCGGGTAATATATCCTTCACTACTGCTGTGTGATGTTGTGCATCTTCGTTCCACCAGAAATTGCCATTACGGTATTTTATAACTACATTCTGAAACTGCATAATGTGGCCCGGCTGGATGTATCCTATATTTCCAGCAGTAAGCAGTTCCGTTTTATTGCCTACAGTAATGACCGGGGTGTTGCCATGCATTCCAATTACGCACACTGGCGATCCCCATACGTATTCACCCGGTATAGGATAATCTGGAAATCCCGTGCGTGCACCAACTGCCTCTTGAGCCACCCAAACCAGCGTGGAGCACTGTCCATCGCCAACTTTTTGACCAAGGTGAGCAATACAGAAATCGAGAAGCCCTTTATCTAATGCCGCAGTATTGTTACCGCGCCCGTTTGGGGTGATTGTGACATTCTCGGTCCCGCTAACTACTGTCGCATTCTCGGTATACGTTGCTGTAATTACTGAGGCACCGGCATTCCCACCTGTAAGCATGGCAGTACTGTTGATACCACTTCCGTTGACTATTGCAACTGACGTATTGCTCGACGCCCATGCCCAATAACCAGGTACAGTCGTTACAACGTTCCCGCTTGCATCCATAGCTACCGCTGTTAAAACCGCATTTGTGCCAGATATTACTTCCAGTTGCGTAGGCGTAATCGCAACCTGCGTAACAATGATGCCAGCAACGCTTACATTTAACTTTGTACTACCGATTACGGGTGGAGTAGTCTCTAAATAGTCTGCCGTAATGGTAGCAATGCCACTGCCTAATGCCGTAACCGTCGCGGTATTGGCTACACCACTTGCAATCACCGTCGCTATAGACTCGTTACTACTCGTCCAGTTCCAAGTTGAAGGTGCGATCATTACGATGTCTCCGTTGCTGTCAGTCGCAACTGCAGTGAAAGTCACTGTGCTCCCGGGAACGGCGGCGGTATCTGTTGGAGTAATTGTCACCGTCGCAACAGTAGTTGCCATGGTCAGTTTCACCGATGCTGTCTGCCCAGGAATGATATTAGTGCTGCTCGTTTGTGTAGCCAGAGGAGTTCCTGTTGCATCAGTGGTAGGATATGCCGAGGCTACAAATTTCACCAGCCCTGGCGAAATATTGGTGAACGTTAATGTGGTAGACGTTCCAGGTGCCAACCGTGGTGCCAGCTGTCCTGGTGCTGCTGGTAGCCCATTTTGCATAACGGTTACCTGCACGCACTCCGTTGCAGCAGGTATCAGCCGCCCATTCAGGTTCGCGGCACGCCCCGGCCACGAGATTACACACTTAGCC
>JAJZFK010000393.1 GCA_021805405.1 bacterium | reverse complement strand
ATAAACACGGGGGCAAGCATATCGAGGTCTACTTCGCGGTGGGAGAGAGTACCCTTGGCTCCATACTCGTGGCATGCAGCAAGAAAGGCGTATGCGCGATTTCTCTGGGCGACGACCCGGAACAGCTGGTACGCGACCTGCAAGATCGATTTCCAAGCGCCGCGCTGGTTGGGGGCGATGAAGCGTTCGAGACTGTCGTGGCTACGGTCGTAGGTTTTGTGGAGGATCCTTCAAAAGGTCTTGATCTGCCGCTTGATGTGCAGGGTACGGCGTTTCAGCAGCGTGTTTGGAAGGCTCTTCAAAGCATTCCTGTTGGGCAGACGGCTAGCTACGCCGAGGTTGCCAGGGCCCTTGGCTTACCAAATTCCGTGCGTGCAGTAGCAGGTGCCTGCGCAGCGAACACATTGGCTGTTGCAATCCCATGCCATCGTGTAGTAAGGACTGATGGGGCGCTATCCGGTTACCGATGGGGCGTTGCTCGCAAGCGGGAGCTGCTGCGCCTGGAGGGTGTAGTTACAGCAGGTTAATATGTTCAATTGGGTAGTAGTGGAATAGACCGCGATAGAACAACATGGGTATCACATTAGAAAATGCCGACCTTCCGTGAAGCCGGTATATTCACTACAATGGGAAAACATTAAAACATCGCGAATTGCACTATGACAGTATCTGGCAGCAGATAACCCTCTGCTGCTGAGGCTGCCAACGATTATTTCTCGGTAAAAAGACGAAAACTGCGCACAAAGCGACATTGCACAGCGGTTTGCCCAATTACCGGCCGCGGTGAAAGCCTGGTTAAAAACCTCGGCTCGCGGATGGTAGAACAGTCGTCGGTCGACGTCCGGTCGTTACGCGGCGCACTGGAAGGTATTACGGGGCTCGGCTACCGTAATCGCCAACTGACCGTGTATAACACGGGGGAGAAACCGGGCTGGGCGGCTTGTTCAACGGTGTTGAAAAATGAAGTCTGCCTCCGAGCGTTATAAGGCCTCGGGAATGTATGTACCCGGAATAACAAAGTCTGCCGAAATACCTGGCGCTAGCTCTTCTATCTTCTTGCGAAGTGCAGTAAGGTTATCGGCAGAAAGCTGCGTTGGCGCGGTTGCTAGGCTAGCCCGCGAGAGCACTGTGCCCTCTTGTGCATCCTGCGCGAGTACAGTGTCCAGGTCGCCTATCCTGCAAGAGCTAACGCCACAGTGGGCAAACATAGCGTTGAGTACCTCATTTGGTTGCGAATTCAGCTCTTCATAACGGGCGATAAAGATTTGTATTCCACGTTGCTGCAGCTCCAGGCACGTCTGCATTGGGCCCAACCAGCGCATTGCCATAGATTCTAACATGGTGCTACCGTTCCAGTCTGGACGGGGGGCATCTACACTGGTGCCGGCTATACCCGGGAATGCAACCTGTGCATACCTCCAGTTAGAGCGGGCCCACGGTTCCGCGTTGCGGTAGAGGAATACGAGCTTGGCCTGTGGCAATATGGCGTAGAATAGTGGGGCAAGGTGCGTTACATCGCTTCTAAATTTGAGTGCCCACGTATCCTTGCCCCGCGCAAGCCCTGGGGCACATTGTAGAGCAGTACAGCTCTTCAGCAAAGCTGCACGCTCGTCACTGCTAAGCCCTTCGGAACCTCGATTTGGCAGCAGCTGCGTGAAGGCATCGGGTTCTGACAGGCTGTCGACACCCTCCACCTCGTTGAGTGCGCGACTTACCAGCGTGGATCCGCATCGCCCTACCGAGTAGATGAGCAACAAGTTGGAAGCATCATACTTCACTTCACTGGCGAGCTGATGAAAGGTGTCAAATGAGATTCGTACCATGTGCGTGGATAACTGGTACTGGGTCTGGTACATAAACGGCACGCGAGACAGGTCGCAATCGCCAGGTGTTTCTGTAAAATAGGCGTGGTGATTTTCAAAATCCAGGCAGTATAGGCTGAAGTTGGGGTCACTCAGCAGTCTCTGCTCGTTAAATGGACCCTCGTCCCTTAGTCTAAAATTAGCAGCACCCACCGGCCCCGGTACTACAGGCTTCAGCCTCTCTTCAATTGCGAAAATACGTGCTTCCATGTTAACCTCACATGATAGTGGTCGAGCCAGATCACCTCAAGACGTGAACCACAACGGTTCGAAGAGAACGATGCGGCTGCGCACATTGTTGATTCGCCAGCATAACCAAATGAGACCACGCGGCCGGTCACCTAAAACGCCGAACAGGTGCAATAACGCCGCGGCGTAATCGCATTTTGGGTATGAACGCCTGGCCAATGAAGCCGGTGTAGCCCGTATGCGCAAGAGCCCGCGCGATTGCGGAGTAGTACAGCTCCTGCGTTTCGTCGAGGACATTGCGGCCGGGGTTGCTATCCAGGTTAAACGCTGCGGAATCGAGCGGTATCGTTAGTTAGAGTATAGCGTCTGGGTTGCCTAGTAGTCTACTATTTGCGGTGAGTATCTTGACATCCTGGCTGTTGCAATCGCCGTCGTCTGTTACCAGCGTTAGATTCATGGTTCGGCACAAGTGCAATATCATCTGGTCGTTAAAGTCAATCCGGCCGACCACAAACTCCGAAATAATTACGTCGAGCGGGCACTCTTCGAACGCACAGTTTGTCCTTGTCGTGACCTTGCTTATCCTTCGGACATTCGAGGCAATATCACGAGCAACAGGCGTGAAGTCCTCACTTTTGCGAAAGTTTTTATAATCCTTATGGGTCCTCAGAAATCCCATTTCTAGTCGGGTGTATCGATTGATAAATTCAGACATGATCAGAACGTCAACGTACAATTTTGAATTGGCTTCGAGCATCTTTTTATACGCGTTTGAATAAACGGCCGATCTACGGTCATTTGGCTTCTGCGGTCCAAAAACGAACAACAAGATATTTGTGTCGAGTAGTAGCTGATCTGTCGCTGTAAACGTATAGCTATGAATATCTACACCAGGCATAAGGGTATCATGCCTCTCGCTCTTCGTCGATCATCC
>JAJZFK010000082.1 GCA_021805405.1 bacterium | reverse complement strand
GCGGTTCTACTAATAATTCTAGGGTTAATCGCTGTACTCGCCTGTTTTAGGCCACCTGGCGCAATAGAGTGGGATGCTCTGTCCTATCATCTTGCGGACCCCGCAGTCTACGTTCGCCTGCACGCCATCCGTATTTTGCCAACGGAACATCACAGCAACTTTCCATTCACAATGGAGATGCTCTACACAATTGCCCTGCTTGTTCATAGCTATGCGCTTGCAAACCTGTTTCACCTCGCAACCGCTGTACTCACGGTCATTGCATTGATTGTTATCGGTCGCGAATGGTTTGATTCGAGCGTTGGAATGGCAGCTGCATTGGTATATGCCTCCACACCGCTCGTTTTGTGGGAGGCAACAACAGCGTATATCGATGTGGCCGGTGCACTCTATGCGCTGCTTGCAACCGTAGCCGTTATTCAGGCACTGCGCACCACTGCTGAGGCAGATAAACTGCGATGGCTCGCGCTTGGCGGGATAATGTGCGGGGTGGGTTTGGGTATTAAATATCTGGCCCTCATTCCATTTGGCCTGTTGTTTATGGTGCTTCTAATCAACCGTGTGTCATGGCGGGCGCTTGGCGTTTACCTACTTGCGGCAATGGTAGTTGCATCGCCGTGGTACCTCAAAAACATCATCTGGATGCACAACCCGGTATATCCGTTTTACTACAAACTATTTCCGCACAGTCGGTACTGGAGTATGCATAGGGCTGTGGTGTACCAGTCCGAGCAGAACAGCTTTGGAGTATATCACCACCTGGCCGACCCGCGAAAGTTTGTGCTGGGACTACTGCAGGCTCCGTGGCAAATTCTGGTGGATGCCAGTCTGTACTATAATCACGGTGAATTCAATTTCGCCGCTCTCATCGGCGGCGTATATTCGGCGCTAGGCATGGCAATGTTTTTGTTCAGGCGGCGCCCTAAAGCGGTAAATCTCCTGCTTGGGCTAACGGCAGCACAGTTCATTCTCTGGTTCGTACTTGCGCAGGTTGGGAGGTACGTGCTCCAATTCCTGCCACTTGGCGCCCTCATCGGCGGATACTTTATCTGGGCACTCAAGCGCGCTTCAAGCCGCCCGAAGGCAACCGTAGTAGCAAAAGCCTGTTCTAGTTTAGCATCTCTTCTGCCTCCGGCTGCAGCACTCTATCTTGTAGTTTGCGCGCTGTTCTTACCATCCGAAGGTGTAGCCGGCACGGTGTTTCAGCAGCGCACCGGCCTTCTTCCATCCGTTATTTCGGTGCCGCGCCTTATGCGCCTAGCCGTTAGCAGGAGTGCCCAACACAAAGACCTTTACGATCACCTGGATGTATATGCCGCGCAGCAGTGGCTGAACAGGAACACAGCTGTAAATGCCGGTGTAATCATGTATGAGGAGACCCGTGGCCTATACCTCCATCGCCCTTATCTTTGGGGAGATGGAGAGCACTCAGCCTACATACCTTACAGTACCCTCGGGTCTGCGTCAGCACTTACCCAGTGGTTTCTGCGGCACGGCTACGAGTACGCCCTTATTAATCTAAATTGGTCACCGCTCAATACTTCCCATCAGCAGATACCAGCTTCGGCAGCACCAACAGTCCTCTATTCGTGGTATACGCAGGTAAAGCAGGGCGAGCCAGTGTGGCGCCAGTTGGTGGGACAGGCAATAAAAGAAGGGCAATGGCAGTCTGTTTATGCACGGCATGGAGTAGTTGTTCTGAAATTCCAGTCCACAGTAGGTAACCAATAGTGGCACAAGATGCAATTGCCAAGCCGATGTCATCCAACTCACCGGTAGGACTGATCAAGGTTTTGAAACAGCCTGAAATTGGAGGCTTACTTGGCGCAATCGTTGTGCTGTACCTCCTATTCGCAGTTGCGATGGCCAATATCGTGCCCACAGGTCTGACAGGCTTGCAGAATGCACCGGACGAGGCAGCACATGTTAATTATGTCAGGGTGCTCGCTGCCGGTCATTTGCCGACCCTTCAGGACGAGAAAAGCGATCCACTCAAGCAGAGCTATGAGTGGCACCAGCCCCCGTTATACTACGCGCTGTGTGTTCCTATGGCACAGTATGGTGCGCGCGGTATGCGGCTTATCTCAATTGGCCTGGGTGTTCTTGCGATCCTGCTTACGTTTCTGCTTGCATATCATGCATTTCCGCAGCGACCAATGGTTGCGGTATTGGCGGCGGCTATAGATGGGCTCCTCCCCACACATATTGCGATAAGTTCTACCGTTAATAACGACATACTGCTTGAAGTTTGCTTCACGTGGACGATACTGCTGGTAGTACTGATGTGGCAATATGGGGTAACGACAAAACGTTCAATGGCCCTTGGGGCAGCCTGTGGTGCTGCACTGCTTACGAAGGCAACGGCCCTGCTCCTGGTACCCACACTTGCCCTTGCTGTAATATTCGCATTACAGCTTGGTATACCCAAGCAAGCACTTCTTAAAGCGACGATCACTGCAGCGATTGTTGGTGGTACCGTGTGCGGGTGGTGGTACCTGCATAACATGATGCAGTATCATGAGTTACTCCCCCTTAAGGAATTCTCGCAGTCGTTTAGCGGTACTGCTATGGCAACACAGGTTATTTCTGGTCAACTGCATCTTCCTATGCCTGCTCCTGGTTGGCCAGGCTACTATATGCTCGTTACCAGTATGACCTTTAAGAGTTTTTGGGCAGTATACGGCTCCCGAATACTTGCAAAATTTGGCGTTCCAGCCTTTTTGCCTTCGCAGGTCTACATCATTGCGCTCATCATAACCATCTGCTCGGCAGTCGGTTTTGTTCTACTGCATTTCCAACGCAACAAGCTTTTTGATAAGACGCAACTCAGAATTGTTTGGATATTTGTACTGCTCATAGGCTTGGTTGCAGCATCGTTTCTTGCGTTCGTGTCGCACTATTTCCAAACGCAAGGCCGCTACCTCTATCCTGCGCTTGGTCCTTTGAGTATACTAATGGCACAAGGCTGGCTGCAATTATTTGGCGCGCTGCGCCAGAAGAGTGCAG
>JAJZFK010000036.1 GCA_021805405.1 bacterium | reverse complement strand
AATCTTCCGGCTATTGAAATTACATTCTAATTTGAACCTGGTTGGACGGCCGTTGGATGGAGACGGCGCGGCCGTTTCTCTTCGTAAACTAACGGCACTTCACCGTAACCTCGTTGATCGCGCAGTAAGCCAGAGCCGTTTTGGGGGCCTACCAACGCTGCAAATTCTGTTGTTGATGCTGGCCCTGTTTGGCTTTATAGGTGCCAAGCCCCAAATTGCATCGGGTGCTAGCCTTTCACTCGTCTCAATTCCGTTAGCGCTGCTCGTTCTTCCCCTGTTGCCAGTTTCACTGTCGCTGTTGCAGGGACTTGTGATAGCAACGTGGCTGGCTATTTGGGCGTTGGTGGGGTACTACAATGCTGGCCTTCTTTGCAACCTTGTAGCGGCGGTCTGTAGTGCACTCATCATCATATGCGTGGTTGACCTGCTTACAGGTTGCAACCTTCAACGTTTGGCGTGGATGAGCTACTCGGTGATGGAAGGCGCGCGGTACTTTGGTATTGGAGGCGAATACACAGGCGCGGTGCTGGGCAGCGCCATCGTGGTGGTAACCGCTCTAACCACACGTGTTCCTCGATCGCTTACACCAGGGATATTGGGGTTATTTGCACTCACTTTGCTCATGGCTTGGCCAACAACAGGTGCGAAGGTAGGCGCATTACCTACCGGAACCTGCGTGGCGGGTATTCTTTGGGTAATCTACTCGGGTAAACGTGTTAGACCAGTCCATGTTGGTATTGCTGCCCTCGTAGTAGCAGGAATTCTTGGACTGCTGGCGTTAATTGACGCGGCACGAAAATCGGGCGAAACACAACTGGGAAGAGCGTTTCAGGGGCATGCAGGAGGTTCAATCGCGCAGATCGCCACTCGCAAATTAAGCATGAGTGCGCATCTTCTTACACACAGCGTTTGGGCTTCCGTGCTTATTCTGTCGCTGGCAGTAGTTTGGGCTGGAGGCACCCGACTAGGCGAAGAAGGCCAAAAGCTAAAGTCAATCGTAGTGCTAAGCGCAATGTGTTGCCTGGTCTTTAATGACGCTGGCCCAAGCGTTGCGGCGCTCATGGCAGCCCCGGTATCTGCTTGGGTGATCAGCAAATGCGTAATGCAGGCACAGGTAGCCACACACAAGTCAACGGATATGTCTGAGCCAGTATCAAAGGTATAACGGGCCACAACGCCTCCGCGCATTCAGCACAATACGCGAGTAAGACTGCGCAATTTCTACCAGAAGGATAGCGATTTGTGACCATGGATGCCAGAAATCGCACCATGGGCCGAAGATTTAAATGTGTACCTCTGCAAATTACCATTACACCTGCAGGCTGACGATATTGCAACAACGCAATCTGCGTTAAAACTGTGTTATATTCGTATTATGTGGTAAGGCTTCCGTTTCCGTGGATATTCGTCGCTTTCAAGCCGTATATGAGCAAAGAGTAATGCAGTGTGCCCGGTTCGGCTATAATGTACTATCCATCTGAATTTCAGATGCTCAATCTATAAGGGTAACCAACCCATCAACGAGGATTTTTGATGCCTACGTACGGATATCAGTGCACAAGTTGTAAACATGAGTTTCAGGTATTTCAGGCAATGAAAGACGCGCCGATTTCCGACTGTCCGGAATGCGCATCACCGGTAAAGCGGCTACTTTATCCTGTAGGTATCGTCTTTAAAGGGTCTGGCTGGTACGTGACAGATTCGCGGAAACCGGAACCCGCAGAGGGCGGTGAATCACCCTCCAAGGATGTCAAGAGCTCCGACAAAGAGTCCAGCAGCAGTAACACTGCGAAATCCGCCGGCGAGTCATCTAGCCCAACACCTGCAGCAAGTTCCGAATCGAAATAGACGGGTCTGGTCAACCAGATGCCGTCAACGGATAACCCGGTTGATGCATTGCCTTCCACCGGGTTGCCACCTAACTTTACAAAGCAAACTGCAAAACTGTTAGATTGCAAGGCTGCAGAGTTGCGCACTTATTTGGTCACTACAGGCTATGCGGTGCACGTCGCCTAGGTCGGTATAAGTACCACTTGCACGATGGCTTATGCTGGCCATCATCCTACGAATTCTCACCCACTTTCAAAAACCCCAATAGTTAAGATGGACCCCCATAATCTGCGCATTGCGAGCATGCAGTTACCTTCTACTTTCAACTCGCAGATCTTAAAACGCGACGAACCTTTTGCTCGGGTTTTGTAGTCATTTCTTTCATGAACATCGAAACTCAAGCTATTCTCTTTAGTTGCTTACCAATTCTAATTGCCGCAGGGGCTTTAGCAAACTTTCGCTCATATCGTGGGCAAAATGTTCAATCTCGGGCGTATAGCGCATTTGTCTTTACAAGGGTAGCTATGAACTGGTGGGCGATTGTGTGGGTAATAGCCGTGGGGCTATGGTATGCCAGGGGCCGCACCTCATCCCCAAATTCCATCATTGAATTATCCTTCGCCATCGTGTGCCGCGGTTTTCTGGTGCCCATGATACAGGCGCTAGCAGTGGGCGCGATAATTTCACCTGTAGCGAAGCATGTATGGCCCCGCGGCGCCACCGCGGGCAATGCCCTTAACCGCTCGGCAAGGCGATTCGGTGTAATGTTTATAGGACTGCTGACATATACCGCATTTATTACCTACACGGTAGCGAATGACTGGCGGGCCGCCGTGGGCGCACTAATGTGCCTGGAAACTTACATCCTTCTTCGGCCGGTATCACAATATTTCATTACTGGGGATCTTCAGTGTTGCGTCTCAACCGGTGAACTGTATGACAACCTCAACAATATGGCTCGTGCGGGAGGAATGCAGGTTAAACGGCTGATGTACAGCAGCCCTTCCTTGCCAACAGCGGCCAATGCAGGTGCCATGTTCCGGGGAACAGTACTCATAAACCAGCCGATCATTGGGCTGCTATCTAAAGAGGAATGTGATGCCGTTGTGTCTCACGAATTAGCGCATGTTAAATTGAGGCACCCCATTATACGGCTTTGTTTCTTCATTGCAGGGTTGTTTACAACCATTTCAGTGGTCGACGTACTATTTAGAATGGGCCTTTCCATTGCCGCGGTGGTTGCTATCGCCGGTGCAACAGTCATTTCAATAATGATGCTGTTTTACATGCTGACCCGACATTGTGAATTTACAGCCGACAGGGAGTCCATCAAGATTTGTGGTAAACCGCAGGCACTCATTACCGCACTTGCTAGAATCCATAACTATAACCACATTCCTCGCAATTGGGGACGACTTACATCACTCTTTGTTTCTCATCCACCAACTGTTGAAAGGATTGCACGCCTGGGTGCTGCGGGATGTATTTCGCAGTCTGAATTGCAGTCCCTGCTCCAGCTTTCTGATGTACCATCGTCCGAGCACTACACCATTCCCATCAATCAACGACCACGGGCAACATTCGCTGCCGAACCACCCACCTTTCTGCTCGCTCAGTTCGGTAGCTTCGCGCACGTTGTGGCTATAGGCGCGCTTCCGTTACTCCTGGGTTTTCGCTCGTTGTGGGCGGTGACTATCGTAGCGATCGCAGGGGCATTTGGGTACTACACGGTTTACATTCGACTTTTCAGGGGATTTGCTTACAGGCGGATAGAGCTTGTTGCAAGAGAGTTGAATGTCGACCTCGCTGCGCCCGAGAATTTGCCCGTCATGGTTGGCCCAGCAGACCGACCTGGACAAACTGCCGGGATTCAATTTGCAGATGTAGGAATTGTCACCTTCAGGCAAGACCGCCTCCTGTTTCAAGGAAAGGAAGTACGGTTTCAGCTGGCGTTAGAGGATATCACCTCGATGTGCGAAGAGACCCGCCAGACGCGTTGGGCTAACGGACGCACAGTGTGTGTTAATGTAAAACAGGCTGAAACGGATGCCCCTCGCTGGTTATCGCTACGAGGAATACCATCGCCAACATCCTTAAGCGCTGCGCCAGCCGAAAGAGAGGTCGCGAGCGCCATGGAACGATGGCTTACCAGCCAGGCCGGCCTGTTACCCCCAACACCGGACGAGCAGAACTTCCCTCTCGAATCCAGCTTAGCCATCAACGTGCCGACAAACTACCGGCTCGCAGCGGTCCAACGTCGGAGGCGAACCGTCATACTAAGCATAGTGTTCTCGCTAGCGACTGCATACGCATTGGGGGTACCGTTTGCTAGCGTCACCTCGGCTGGTTGGCTATTCGCCCTACCTCCCCTATTAAGTAGCTACCTACTCTATACTCCTGCCTGGGGCAGTAAGCCGCTAACCGCCGGTTATCATAAGGGTAGCGTCCACGCTTAGGCACCAAACACCAACCGCGTTTAACCCCGGTGCAAACAGGGAGCGTTCTACGACATGCAATGACTCCACCTCGCTGCCGCGTGGGGCTCATAAATTGCCTGCAGGCGTGAAAGGAAGCGGGAACACAGAGACTGCGCTGCGTTCCCGCTTTAACCATCTTAGCCTTGCGGTAGGCTCTGGTTTGGCACAGGATGCTGTCCAAGCGTGACAGGAACAGTGACGTTAGATCCGTTTCTCCACACAGCGATGCTAAGTTTCTGCCCTACTGATCCATTTGCGATGATTGACTGGAGTGCGCCAGGGTTAGAAGTAGCGGTACCATTGACGGCAGTGATGATATCGCCGGGTTGCAACCCACCGCTATCGGCTGGGCTGCCAGGTATGATCTGAACGACTAGCAACCCTTGAACCGAGGCGGGAATATTGTTCTGCTGCCGCGCAGCGGTTGGAATTGGCCCAAACATCAGGCCAAGCCACGGGTGGTTCACCGTTCCGGTAGCCGCCAGCTGCTTGATCACCCTCTTCACCGAGTTAATAGGTATTGCGTAACCAATGCCTACACTGCCCCCGTTGTTGGATATAATTGCGGTGTTGATGCCGATTATCCGCCCCTTGGTATCTGCCAGCGCACCACCGGAATTTCCAGGATTAATGGGTGCATCCGTCTGAATGTAGGAGGAGAGCTCACCATCCTGCCCGGGTGGAAGGCTGCTATTGTGCATCGCACTCACAATGCCTTCCGTAACGGTGGTACCAACCCTGAGAGGATCGCCGACTGCTATTACCCACTGCCCCACTACCAGTTTACTGGAATCGCCCAACGTGGCAGCAGGCAGCCCGGTGGCGTTCACCTTAACGAGGGCAATATCGCTGAGAGGATCTGCACCTACAACAGTGCCTGGCAAGTTTTGGCCATTGCTCAAAGTGACCATAATACTGGTGGCACCCCGTATTACGTGGTTGTTGGTGACAATGAGTCCGTTTGGTGAGATGATCACACCAGAACCGGTGCCCAGTGGCACGTTCTGCGTGGAGGGCGCACCCCACATATTGTCACTGTAACCGCCCTCTGCAGTGGTTGCGGTATTGATCGTGACCACTGCAGGCTTCACGATAGCAGCCGCACGGGCAATGGCACCAGGATCACTTATCGGGCTGTCGTCTACATTCAGGTCCAAAGGCGTTGGCCCACCGGAATTCGCTGTTGGAGTTAGGCCGGGTCCAACTTTCACATTAGCAAACGCGTTATCTGGAGCCTGGCGCGAGAACCGGCTAGCGATTAGCGCACCCGCGCCGAAAGCAACAAAGATTACACATAGAGCTATCAGTTTTTTTATCATTTCATATACTCCATTGGTTCAATCACTTACTATTACCTTCTAAAAATACGTCATCTGTACCTTTTTTGGTACCTCGCTTCTTGTAAAGTTACTGAAATGCATAGGGGTACAATACTGGCAAGATCTTCTTAAGTATTTAGTACGGCTATAAAACAGGCCTATCCTGGCGAAAGGGTGCGCGCAGTGACCGATTACGACGTAATTGTTGTGGGCAGCGGACCTGCAGGTTCCATGGCTGCGTGGAAACTAGCACAGGCGGGGTTAAATACTCTCTTGGTAGAGCGCCAACTATTGCCACGTCACAAAACGTGCGGAGGTGGTATGCCCATGGTCGCTGGCGATCTGCTGGAAATTCCGCAACTGCGCGACCTGGCACCTGACGCGTTTGTTGAATTGACGATTTCCGAGTTTCGATGCACCTACAAATTCGCGAACGAATATCTGCTTTCCATCTGTCCCCAGGGTTCTACCGACAAAGGGATCTGGATGGTTCAGCGAAGCGTTTTTGATTATGCACTAGCAAAACGAGCCGTGTCTGCAGGAGCTACGTTGAAAGATGGAGCTCGAGTTGTCACTCTTCAGGCCGACGGCTCGGCTAGGGTAAACGTTGGTATCTCGGTGGCGGGTAACATAGAGCAGTTTCGCGCGAGGTTTGTTATTGGTGCAGATGGGGCAAACGGCGTGGTTGCGAGGCTAGCGGGCCTCAAGATGAAAAGGTCGATAGCGATTGCAGCGGAAGTGGAAGTCCCTTTCAACTGGGATAGTAATACCTCTATCCTCAGGAAGGACAGGGTTCATCTCGAATTTGGGGACATTAATGGGGGCTACTCGTGGTTGTTTCCCAAGGCTAATCATTTAAACGTAGGCGCAGGCCTATTTTCAGAACATTCGCCTCATCACACCAGCCCGCAGCAAACACGCCAACTACTGGAAGAGGGTATTATCCGCTACCTTAACTATACCGAAGTGCCGTTCAACCGCGAAGAACTGCGCTTTCACTTCCACCCACTGCCGCTTTGGAACGGAAGGCATACCCTACAAAATAGACAGGCTACTGTGCTGCTTGTAGGCGATGCTGCAGGACTGGTGAACCCAATCTTTGGCGACGGCATTCTGCATGCGCTACGAAGCGGTGAAATTGCCGCCAAATGCATTGCGCAAGGTACCACCGCAGCCTATACAAGAACCATAAATGAGCACTTCCAAAACAACTTCGACTCGGCGTTGCGGCTCGCTCGCCTGTTCTACCGCTGGCCAGAGATTGCGTACAATATGGCGGTTCCCAGGCCGGGTGCCGGCCAGATAGCATTGCGTCTGCTTTCGGGTGAAGCACTGTTTACGGGACTAACCCGCCGAATGGTCAGACGAATTGCCTCGGCGGTCACCGCCTCAACGAAGGGTCATTATGACAGAGCAAACAAGTAGGCAAACAGCAGTTCAGTTTGGTGCGGGAAGCGTTGGGCGAGGATTTTTGGGCCAGCTCTTCAGTGAAGGTGGCCTTGAAACAATTTTTATCGACACAGACGAGCGTCTTATCGATGCGCTTGAGACCAGACGTCGCTATCGCCTTGATATAGTGGGCAGACAGAACGAATCGCACAGTATTGCACCCGTTCGTGCCCTACACGCTAACGATCGGCACGCATGTGCCACTGCTCTCACAGGTGCGGCTATTGCGTGTACAGCAGTGGGTGCCAGTGCTATGAGTGCAGCCGCGCAGACCATTGCGGCCGGATTGGAGCAGCGCCTGCGTGACGGTGGCGAACCGCTCACCATACTGGTTTGTGAAAACCTGCCGCGCGCCGACATCG
The DNA here is from genome assembly GCA_021805405.1 of bacterium. Lineage (GTDB taxonomy): Bacteria > Armatimonadota > Chthonomonadetes > Chthonomonadales > Chthonomonadaceae > JAJZFK01. The sequence continues at coordinate 4,875 of JAJZFK010000036.1, read as the reverse complement.
TGCTTCGCGACGCGGTTTTGGGCTTTTTACCAGCGGATCTGCACGGCGCACTAACTGCAAATGTGGGGTTTGTGCGTACGGTGGTTGCACGCATGACTCCGGTAGCCACCGCAGCAGAACGGGCGGATGACGTGGCGGCGATACGCACCGAAGCATATAAGACTCTTCCAGTGGATGCAGATGCCATTGTTGGCACCTTGCCTGTGATACCCGGGCTCTCGGCAGTTGGCAGGTTTCAAAGCCAGATTGACCGCAAGCTATTTGCACACAATGGCTCTCACGCAGTCCTCGGCTTCCTTGGGTGGCATGCCGGCCTGGAATTTGGTTGGCAGGCGCTAGAGGTACCGCAAATTTACAGCTTTGTTGCCGGTGCGCTAAATGAGGTATCCCGCGCTCTTCAGGCAGAATGGGGAATGACCGCGACAGAAATGTCCGCCTATAACGCTGACCTTCTTGAACGGTTCACGAACCAGGCCTTAGGTGATACCTGTATTCGCCTATGCCGTGACCCACGGCGTAAACTTGCTGAAGACGACAGGCTTGTTGGAGCAGCCCGCCTTTGCCTGAAACACTCGGTAACACCAGTAAACATTGCTGCAGGAATCGCAGCAGCCGTACACTACCTGGTAAACCCCAACGAACCACTTGCCGATTTGAACAACGCCCAGGCCGGAGAGGTACTCCGTGACACGTCTAACATTCGTGGCACCGATCCGCTGTTGCCTCTTATTCATGATCAGCTTGACATCATGCGAGCCGCAAATAGGAGAGCGATATGAGCGGATTTTACGTTCGCTCTATTCATGAACATGAGCGTGATGAGTGCCTTAACCTGTGGTGTACCGCTTTTTCAGATACGGGGCGTGATTACTTTGAGAGGTACTTTTACGGGGATACGGAATACGACGCGCACTATACCCGAGTTGGCGTGCTGGATGCCCGCATTGTAAGCTGCGTACAGATCGTGCGCAGAACCGTTACCGTTGGTGAGTCAAGGCTGACTGCGGCATGCATTGCCAACGTCTCCACACTACCGCAATTCACGGGCAACGGTTACAACAGGGCCTGTTTGCAGTCTGCACTCGAAGTAATTGCGGCGGACACCTTTGATTTCTCATTGTTGGGAACCGGCATTCCAGCCTACTACGCAAAATTCGGCTGGACTCCAGTAGGGATACCTGTTCTTTCGGGCACACTGAACGCACTTCCTTTCCAGGCCGGAACAGTCGCGCGCATGGCGGTACACGGCGACCTCGATGCCATGATGACGGCGTACAACCACACATTTGCAGGCACTCCGCTCACTGTAATACGCTCAGCCGGTTATTGGCGTGGTTGGCTCGAATTCAAGCCGGGTGCACAACTTGAATCGTGGTTGGTAGTGGAAACGCATGCGGGTGAATTTTTAGGGTATGTGCGAGCAGAGCGCGATGACGACAATGACGCAGCGGCACTGGCAGTCTACGAAATGGCGTCTGCTCAACCACTCGACGAGGCACTCTGCTCACGGCTACTGGCGGCAGTTGCAGCGCATAAGGGTTGCACACCGGGTACTAAATGCCGTGTACACATGCCAATTACGGATGCTGTGCGACTAGCTACCCAGTCTCTTATGCATGACGTTCAGGCGTTCAGCGACGGCGGAATGATGTTTCGCACGGTTAATCACGATAGTATGTTTCGTGCATTGCTGCCAGAAATTACCGATAGGTGGATACGAAAGGGCCGACCGCAATTCGAGGTAGTCTTTGAGACTGCCGATGGCCCAATGGTTTCGTTATCCTCAGGGGATAATGGTTTGGTGCTGGCGAACATAAAGGTAGAAACGCCCGGTGTTATATCACAGGACGCCCTTTTCCCACTGCTGTTCGGTCTAAAGAAACCGGGGGAACTTTTGCTACCGCAGTCGTACAACACCATCACACCCATTCTGGCGCCGTACAGTGCAGGTACTTTTCTAAGTGCCGATGATTTCTAGATGAACTCTAGCGCTCCTTTTGCACAAAAAGTTAGGGCGTGTTCAACAATTATCCGCAGTTTCGGCTGCTAACAGCATTACAACGAGGAGGTATCCCATGTCCGTTATGCTTGAGGAGATCTATCAGCAACCGGCTGCAGTGAGCAACGTACTAGAGCATGAGAGCAGTAACTGGGCCCGCTTGGCTGAGGAGTTGCGTAGTAAGGACATTCAACATGTCCTTATAGCGGCGAGAGGCACATCCGACAACGCTGCCACCTACGCCAAATACCTCATCGAAATTGTATGTGGCATTCCCGTAACACTTGCCGCACCTTCGGTGTTCACCCTGTATGGCGCATCACTGAAACTGCACAAAACGCTCGCAATTGGCATATCCCAGAGCGGCCAAGGCACCGATGTCGTACAGACACTCGCATCCGCACGGCAGTCGGGTGCGCTAACCGCATGTATAACAAACGTTGAGGATTCGCCACTCACCCGGGTAAGCGACCATGTATTCCTGTGCCACGCAGGTGTAGAGCGTGCAGTAGCGGCCACAAAAACGTATACCACATCGCTTGCCAACGTGGCGCTGCTGGCAGCACATTGGGCAGATCATGCATTGCTAAAGCAGGAGATTGCCCGTCTGCCGCAGCTCATACAGGAAGCAATTGGTGAGGATCACGCAATCGCCTCTGCAGTGGAGCGGTACAGATATATTCAGGAATGCGCAGTGCTGGCCCGCGGGCTCAACCAGTGCACCGCGCTAGAGGCCGCGCTCAAGATGACCGAAACAAGTTACCTGGTAGCGAAGCCATACTCTGGTGCCGACTTCCTTCACGGGCCAGTAGCCATGGTGACTAACGGCTTCCCAGTGTTTATGTATATGCCTGATGGCAGCACGTACAGCATGATGTTAGACCTGGCCCGACGACTTAAGGACCAGGGTACCGAGTTGATCATTGTGGCTAACAATGCAGAGGCGCTGCAGTTAGCTCACACGCCCGTGCGTATACCCGCCGCAGTGCATGAGCTAGTTAGCCCTCTAGTGGCCATTGTGCCTGGGCAAATGCTCGCATGTCATCTTGCAGTATCACGCGGTGCGGATCCGGACAGCCCCCGTGGACTGAGCAAGGTAACCCTTACGCGATGATGCCTACCAACCCCGTGCTTGTGCGTGAGGAAGCGGTGGTCACCGAAATATCCAGTGAAAACTGTGACATTCAACGCGTAAATGCACGGGGCGTTCACACGGGAGCAATTCACAAAGTAATCGTGTATCTAGCGCTCACAGGCCCGGTAACACCGGGGGACACCATTGTGATCAATACGACCGCAACTCAACTGTCGCTGGGCACTGGAGGCGTCGATTTTGCAATATGTACGGCGCACGCAGACCGGCGAGAATCGCTTCCCGGCCACGTTATGAAGCTGCGATATACGCCGCAGCAGATGCCGGTGCTCGCCTGTGAGGCGCAGGAGAGTCCGCACCATGAGGTCATGCGTGAGGCGGTTACCCTGGATGGCACGCCGGTAATCTGCCTGGAACTGCACAGCCAGCTGGCAGCTGTCTGTCATGGTGCGATTAGCCGTGCGCGGCGCCCCATTCGGGTCGCCTTCGTCATGACCGACCAGGCATCGCTGCCAATTGCCTTCAGCGAACTTGTAAGGACATTACGGGCTAGCCAGGTGCTCTGTGGTACCGTCACCTGTGGGCAGGCATTCGGTGGCGACCTGGAAGCCGTTTCCTTTTTTTCCGGCATGCTGGCAGCGAAGACCATTCTTCACGCAGATATCATCATAGCTGGGCCGGGCCCCGGCAATGTTGGCACAGATACGCCATTCGGTTTCTCGGCAGTGGACCAGGGTATTGTCCTGAACGGCGCAGCGTCGTTGGGTGGAACCCCGGTGATGTGCGTGAGAGCAGGATCCAGCGACGCCCGGTCTCGCCATAACGGCTTAAGCCACCACTCGCTTACCGTTCTAGCCAGGGTGGTACTGGCAGCCGTGAACATACCGGTTGCTGCAAACCTTGATGTTAGCCCCCTACGCGCTACCATTGCGACCACCCACCTCGCTCACAAGGTCCATCCTATGGACGTTAATGTGGAGTGGCAAGACTATCTGAGCCTCTACCCATTCGTGAAAAGTATGGGGCGCCCCCCAGAAACCGAGGCGCTCCTTTTCCAATGCGCACTAGCCGTTGGCGCATGGTGCGCACAGACCATAGATTAAGCGCTGGCAGCAACTTATAGTAACCTATGTAAACAATCCTGTACCGGCAGGTTGTTCCGTCAATTAACGTCGTTTGCAGGAAATAATAAATCTGAGGCGGTTTAACCGTGTTTATTCTAGTATCTCAAAAATCCCGGCAACGCGCCGCTTCTGTGGGTAAACTAATGTTGCGAGCCACACAGCGTGGCAATTTCTACTGCAGATCGTCAAGAAAACTTTCAACCGTTGGGCAGGCCCAACACCGTCCCTCAACTTTAATGACAAAGGAGCTTTAGATGAGCTTTACCGAAGATTTCAAGGCATTCCTGATGAGAGGCAACGTTGTCGATCTCGCTGTCGCCGTGGTTGTGGGCGGCGCGTTCGGCAAGATTACCACTGCATTTGTAGACGGTATCATAATGCCGCCAATAGGGTTGCTCCTGGGCCATGTAGACTTCAATAACCTCTTCCTGGTCCTCAAGGACGGTACCACTCCCCCACCGTATACATCGCTGGATATCGCCAAGAAGGCAGGCGCTGTAGTACTGAGCTACGGGTCGTTTTTCAATACGATAATCAACTTTGTCATCATTGCGCTTGCAATATTCGTGATGGTAGAGATGCTGGCTAAGTTGAAAAAAGCACCACCACCCGCAGACCCAACGACAAAGGAGTGCCCATTTTGCGTGAGTACAATCGCA
>JAJZFK010000018.1:11844-12367 GCA_021805405.1 bacterium | reverse complement strand
TGCTCATATATCGGGGGTTCTATTTTGCAGGAACGGACTTCGTTGCGAGTTCATACACCTTGTTGGACGGTGAATTGGCCGCAATTTCTGCTCACCCGTTCTCACAACCGTGGTTGTAACCAATTGTTGCCTCATCAGAAACACCCTGGTTAATTACGTAACTCTACTCCATGTACCAGGGTGCCGGCAACTACGGCATGAACTGTAGCCTCGGTAGCCACAGCCAAAGTGGCTGCAGCCAAATACAAAACAAACATCGCGCGCGAAGATAGCTGCAAATAGCAGGTGCCACATAACTAGATAAACGCTGCGGTAACCTCTCAATTACGGCGTGCCACATGGCACCTTTAGCTTCTGTTTTCGTTCCTTATGAGGCGAGCTCGGTTCGTAAACAAGGCCGTCCAATCTTGACCGGACGCCTTATAATGCAACCTGCGTGCAAATTGACTGGCACGTTATAGGATTTCGTCGTCATATGTCGGAGCAACCAGTAGTATGTCTACCGAGCGCAGCTCTCTTACCA
>JAJZFK010000018.1:8664-11834 GCA_021805405.1 bacterium | reverse complement strand
AGTCGGCTTACAACTGAACCGAAAAGCATCTCTTGCAGTCGCGTTTTGTCGGAGTGGCCAAGTACAATGTGCGTAATCTTGTTCTCGTGTGCGTACCTTATCACTTCCGCGGCTATGTCACCCTGCAGCTTCACTACCGGTATACTCAGTCGGTCTGCCAGTTCAAAGTGATTGTTCAAGATTAACTGCTGTTCTAAATTCACCTTCTTCTGTTCCACATATACAACAGCGACTTCGGCCTTAAGCCGTTGGGATATACGCCAACCCCGCCTTATTAGTCTCATAGAGCCAATGTCTGTACTCACACACACCATGACCCGGTCAGTAGCTGTCCAGTTAGCGATTTTGGCGCGCTTGGGTCGTGTAGCTTCTACGTCATCGTCAACCTCCTGCGCAACTTCACGCAGTGCAATCTCCCGCAGTGCGTTTAGGTTACCCTCATGAAACCAGTTTTCCAGCGCTGCTTCCACCCGATCGCGCGGATAGATGTCCCCACGCTCCAATCTGTTAATCAGCGCACGAGGTGTAATATCCACAAGCTGCACTTCATCCGCATCGTGCAGAATCCGGTCCGGGACTGTTTCGCGCACCCATATCCCGGTAGCTGCGTGTATGGTATCAGTGAGGCTCTCCAGGTGTTGTACGTTCATTGTCGTAAGCACGTTGATACCAATATCCAACAGGCGTTCAACGTCCTTCCACCGCTTGTCGTGGGCGCAGCCAGGCGCGTTAGTATGAGCAAGCTCATCCACCAGGACACTGGCAGGATGCCGTTCGATGATCGCGTCTATATCCATTTCGCGAACAATAGTGCCCCTGTACTCAATATGCTTGCATGGTATGACCTCAAGGTCACCTAACTGCTCCGCAGTACCCTGGCGCCCGTGTGTTTCAACAACACCAATAACTACGTCCTGCCCACGAGCACGTCTACGGTTTGCTTCGTTAAGCATTTCAAATGTTTTTCCAACCCCGGCAGCAAACCCGAGAAATACCTTTAAGCGTCCACGCCCCGACGACTCGCTGCGTTTTATCTCTGCCAGTATTTCATCCGGATCTCGCCTTCCTGGCTCATCACCTGCAGTTGGCATTTTCACCTCTCTATCCGCTAAGAACAGTGTCTACAAACCTGCGAAGGCCCGGGTTTAGGTCCCCGCCAACCAGTTGACAGTCATCATCTATAGCACCATTTTGCCATAGATAGTTGGCTAATACCTCCTCGCAAAGCGCCTGCCAAAACCTGTCGGCCCCAGGGAAAGTTTCACGGTCAGTATGCACCTTCACTAGTTCCACCAGTACAGCAGTAAGCGAAACCGTACAATTTACCCGCGTTTCATCGGGAAGCTGAACCGTAAAAACCTGCGAATACCCATCCGCATTATGTTTTAATGTACCTGCTGTAAACTCGATACGAAATCCGTTAATGGTAGTTGACCCAAAGATGAGCCCGGAATTAGTCGAGGCTGAATTGGCCCATGGTCGAGCAGCGGCATTGATGGTATCTCTCAACCTCTCGGCTGTAAATGGCTTTCTAAGGAGATCTCTAGCTCCCGCCTTCATCGCCTCTACCGCGAGATCAATCGTCCCATAAGCCGTGACCATTACGACGCACGCCGACTGCTGACGACGCCGCATCTCACGCAGGACCTCCAGTCCCTCCATGCCTGGCATGCGTTGGTCCAGCACAATGATGTCATATTGCCTACCCTGGCCAAAGAGCTCGAGGGCCGTAGGGCCATCCCCAGCCACTGTAACTTCATGCCCTACATGCTCAAGGGCTAACTTTACCAGCCGACGAATATTGTTTTCATCGTCTACTACAAGTACGCGATACATATTACACCTCTTTAATATTATAACGTGGCAGGCGGATAGTAAATTTGGCCCCGGCACCGGGCGAACTCTTCACTGAAATCTCGCCGCCGTGGCGGTGAACGATGGTCTGCGCAATAGAGAGCCCTAGCCCAGATCCTCCCGACGTGGTACCTGGCACCTGTGAGAACCGTTGAAAAATGCGATCAATATACTCCGCCGGTATTCCCTCACCAGTATCAGAAATCGTAAAAATTACCTGTGTGTCGTCGGCTTCAGCATTGATGTCCACCCGGCCACCACGCGGGGTGTGCCTCACCGCATTATCCAGAATGTTTACCAAGACCCGCGTTAACTGCTCGGCATCGGCTTGAAAGTTGCCGTCACTGGTAGTTGACATACTATTCAGGGCAACCCCCTCCGCGGAAGCACGTGCACTCAATCGCGCTACCGCCTCCGCTACCACGCTCTGTACCGACAGCAACTCATACCTTGGCGGTGACGTCCCCGCCTCCAGTCGCGTAATATCCAGCAAGTCACGTGTCATTCTCTCCAGCCTCTGAATGTCCTCCTGTTGCGCCATCACGACTTCGTGCTGAGCAGCGGAAAGAGTTCCAACTGCGCCCTCTAGCAGGAGTTGTACAGAGAGCATAAGGCTGGTTACCGGTGTTCTCAGTTCATGAGATGCCACCCCTATGAATTCGGACTTCAACGAATCCAGCTGCCGAAGGTGCGTAACGTCCTCTAAAACAGCCACGGCACCTAGCACGTCGTGACCATTGCCTAACATGGGTGTTACCCTAATGCGGTAAATGCGCTCGTTATCCGCAGTACTACGCACAAAGTAGTCTTCGTCGTCCTCCGATGCAGGAACAAATGCCGAGTTGATTGCGCGGTCGATGGCTGTAGAAATTGGCGAGTTACCTAGCACACCTGCAACCAAAGCCCCCTTCAAACTGCCTGCACTGCCAAATAACCCTTCGGCAGCCGGGTTAAGGTGCACAAATCGCGCATCCTTATCTGCCACAATTACCGGGTCATACAGGTTTTCTAACGCGGCGTCACTCATGGTCTCTGCAATGCGTAGTCGCTCTGCCTCGCGTTTGCGCGCCACCTGCAAGCGTGCTGCCATCTCGTTAAAGGCTGTTGCCAGGGTTCCAATCTCGTCCGTGCGATGCAGCACTACCTGCTGGTTATAGTGGCCCGTACCAATCGCTGCCGCATAACCTGCAAGTGTTCTCAGTGGGCGAAGGGCGTGCACCACCGTCCACCAGACGAGTAGGATGCCACACGCCAGGGAAGCCACAGTGACGCCTACGCTGGTATAGGACGCGCGTTCTGCCTCAGCCTTTGCCTCG